>JBMSSR010000174.1:0-5866 GCA_049424465.1 Ilumatobacteraceae bacterium | reverse complement strand
CAACGGGGGTGTAGCTCAGTTGGCAGAGCGCAACAATCGCACTGTTGAGGCCAGGGGTTCAATTCCCCTCACCTCCACTCGTTGAACCTCGAGGGCCCCGAGCAATCGGCGGCCCTCGTGCCATTTTCGAGGTCGTGCCCACCGTGTCACGATGGCTGCATGGCCATCATGGGTTCGTACCCCGCTGCCCCCGCCGACCAGGTGACGCTCGCCAACTGGCGGGTCGCGCCGCACAACCGCTGGGGCCTCGTGCACATGCGTGAGGTGGTGCCGTCAGCAGTCGTCGGACGCGACCCAGATCGGTCCTCGGCACTGCCGGTGGCGCTGCGGCCCGAGTTGGCCGACGTCGAGTTCGTCACGCCCGACGGTGTGCGGCGCACGGTGCGGTCGTGGATGCTCGAGAGCGACGGTGACGGGTTGATCGTGCTGCACGGCGGCACCGTGGTGCACGAGCAGTACGCGGGTGCGCTGACACCCACCGCGACGCACCTGTTGTTCTCGGTGACCAAGTCGGTCACCGGTCTGCTGGCGGGCCTCGTCGTCGACCGGTGCGGCCTCGACCCGGACGCGCTCGTCGGTGACGTCGTGCCCGAGTCGGCGGCGGGCGGCTTCGGCGACGCCACGGTGCGCAACCTGCTCGACATGCGCGTGTCCATCGACTTCGACGAGGTCTACGACGACACGTATGCGCCGATGGCCCGCTATCGCGAGTCGACGGGATGGCTGCCGCCGCGCGACCCTGCCCACCCGGCCGACCTACGTGGGTTCCTCGCGTCGATGGGTCGGCGCGAGGGCCCGCACGGCGGCCCGTTCTCGTACCTGTCGCCCATCACCGACATGCTCGGCTGGGTGTGCGAGAAGGCCGCTGGCCGGCCGTACGGCGAGCTGGTGGGTGAGTGGATGTGGGCGCCGATGGGGGCGTCGGTCAGCGCCGACATCGCGGTCGACCGACTCGGCGCGCCCCGGGCCGCCGGCGGACTCGCTGCGACACTGCGCGACATGGCCCGGCTCACCGAGATGGTGCGCAACGGTGGGGTCGCCGACGGGCGTCAGGTGGTGCCGGCGGCGTGGATCGACGACATCCTCACCGGCGGCGACCCCGACGCATGGCGCGGCAACTCGTTCGAGTCGATGCTGCCGCCCGGCGGCCGGTACCGCAGCTGCTGGTACCTCAGCGACGGGCGCGGCTCGCAGACGATGGCGGCCGGTATCCACGGCCAGTGGTTGTGGTTCGACCGTGACCGCGAGGTCACCGTGGTGAAGTTCACGTCACGCCCTGATGCGTCGAACGAGGTGCACGACGAGGCCGAGCAGGCGATGTTCGCTGCCCTCGCCGCAGCAGTGTGACGGGGCTCGCCTACGGCCAGCGCGGTGCGCGCTTCTCACGGAGGGCAGCCACGCCCTCGGCGGCATCGGCGCCGCCGAATCCGTAGAACTCGTACGCCAGACTGGCGTCGAAGACCGGTCCCATCATGCGGTACCAGTGATTGAGCGTGTGCTTGGTGAACCGCAGGCCGTCCTGTGCCATCCCGGCGAGCTGCACGGCAACCTCGAGCGCACGGTCCTGCACGGTGTCGTCGTCGACGCACAGCGACACGAGGCCGATCCGCTCGGCCTCCTCGCCGCTGAGCGTCTCGCACGTCAGGAGGTGGTACTTGGCCTTGGCCATGCCGCAGAGCAGTGGCCAGCAGATCGCGGCGTGGTCGCCGGCTGCGACGCCGAGCTTGGTATGGCCGTCGATGATGCGTGCCGTCCGCGCCGCGACGGACACGTCAGCGAGCAGTGCGCACACCAGGCCGGCCCCGACGGCGGGCCCGTGGATCGCCGAGACGATCGGCTTCGAGCAGTCGATGATGTTCATCACGAGGTCGCGTGCCTCGCGCATCGCCCGCGTCCGTGCCGTGGCGTCACCGACCATGTCGTCGAGCAGCTCGATGCTGCCGCCGGCGCTGAACGCCCGTCCGGCGCCACGGATGAGCGCGACGCGAGTGTCGGGGTCGCGGTCGACGTCGCGCCAGACGTCAGCCAGCTGTTGGTGACAGTCGGGCGACACGGCGTTGAGACCTGGTGCATCGAGGGTGATGCGCAGTACGCGTGGTGCAGGCCGGTCGAACGACAGCGTGGGATACCGCTCGGCGTAGTCGGGCATGCGGCGACTCTACGGTTCGCGGTCGGCCAGTGCCGAGATCGCGGCGAGGAGCCGTGCCCGGCTCGTACCGCGGGCGGCGCCGAGTGCCTGGGCAAAGGTCGCGACACGCAGTTCCTCGAGTTGCCACCCGAGGTCGACGACGTCGCGCGGCACCTCGCGGCCGCATGACGACAGCAGTGCGCGGTACGCGGACTCGACCGGGACGACCTCGTTCATGCCGCGTGCGTCGCGCTGCGGGTTCTCGGGCAGCCGCGACAGCCGGTGATCGATGCCGCGCACGTACCGCACGACGTCGGCGAGACGGGCGGTACCTGCGGTGGCCGGGAAGCCGGGGCGTACGAGCCGGTCCAGGTGCGACTGCGCGTCGCGGGCGGCGAGCGCAACTGGGGGCGCGACGAGTCGCTCGAGCCGTCGGCGTACCGAGACTGCTGCCACGCAGACCTCCCCGGCCAGGGCGAGTGCCTCGGCAGCGATCGCGGCGAGGCGGTCTCGCGCGGTGGCCACGAGTGTGTCGAAGTCGGCGGCGGCGAACACCGGTCGGCCGACCTCGTGCAGCAGGTCGTCCGCCGCGGCGACGAGACAGTGCGCCCCGAGGTCGTCGAGGTCGAAGCCTGCCGACGCGACCGCCAGCGCAACGTCGTTCGACAGCCGGGCGCGCAGCGCGCGGCGGCTGACGGGGACGGTGAGCAGGAGCAGGCGGCGCACGCCACCGTGCTGGACCCGCGACTGGAACCGGTCGCTGCTGAGCACCCTGACGGACACGCTGTCGCCGTCGTCGACGAGTGCCGGGAAGCCGCGCACGACGGCGCCGTTGCCGGACTCGATGACAGGTGGCAGGTCGCCGAGATCCCACGTGGTGATGTTGCGGCGTTCGTCGAACGGCGTCGCTCGTGCGACGGCCCGCCGGGCCACAGGGGCGAGTCGTTCGCGCAGTGCGCTGAGCGAGCGGTCGCTGTCGACGACGGCGCCCTGCTCGTCGCCCGCCGCGAAGCGGCGGCGGAGGTGGTCGGGCAGTGTGACGGCGCGTAGCGACCGTGCCGGGACCGTGACGCCTGTCTGCTCGGCGACGATACGGGCGACGACGTCGGCGATCGGCTCACTTACTGGCACCTCGGCGCGCACCGCCTGCTGCACCGCGGCGATCACGTCGGCCATCGGCACCAGTTGCCGTCGGTACTCCTTCGGCGCCTCGCGCAGCAGTGCCTCGACGATGTCGTCGCGCATGCCGCGCACGTGCCAGTCGATGCCGTCCTCGCCGAGGCGGCCGAGGTGCACGAGCGGCACCAGCACAGTGGCACCGTCGTGCGGCGTGCCGGGGTCGAACCGGTACTCGATCGGCAGGACCAGGTCACCCTGCTGCCACGTCGTCGGGAAGTCGTCGGGGGCAGGCACCGCGGTGCTGCCGGCGAGCCGCTCGCGGGTCATGGTGAGCAGGTCGGGGTCGCGTGCGCGGGCTGCCTTCCACCACCGGTCGAAGTGGCGTCCACTGGTCACCTCGGGGCCGAGCCGGGAGTCGTAGAAGGCATGGACCGCGGCCTCGTCGACCAGATCGACGCGGCGCACCCGTTCGCCGAGCTCGCCGAGTTCGGCGAGGAACCGTCGGTTTCGTTCGATGACGGGCTGGGTCGTCTCCCAGTCGCCCTCGACGAGCGCACAGCGGATGAAGTGCTCGCGTGCTGCCCCGGGGTCGACCTTCTCGAGGCCGACGACCCGGTTGGCGATGGGCAGGCCGTACAGCGTGACCTGCTCGCGGCACACTGCGCCGCCGCGGCGGGCGTCCCACCACGGGTCACCGTACGAGCGCCGCACGAGGTGGGGGGCGAGGTGCTCGGCCCACTCGGGGCGCACCTCGGCAGCGACGCGACCCCACAGACGGGTGGTCTCGACCAGTTCGGCGGCCACGACCCACTTCGGCAGTGACGTCGAGAGCGCGGTGCCGGGAAAGAGCGCGAAGCGGGCGCCATGTGCGCCGCGGTACTCGCGCGACAACCCGTCGCGCATCCCGAGATGGCTGAGCATGCCGCTCAGCACGCTCTGGTGCACGCGGTCGGGGTGGCCTGCGTCGGTGCCGCTGCGCACGCCGAGCTGTCCGGCCACCTGACGCAGTTGGCTGAACAGGTCCTGCCACTCGCGCACGCGCAGGTAGTGCAGGTACTCGTCGCGGCACATGCGCCTGAACTGGTTGCCGCTCAGTTCGGCCTGACGCTCGCGCAGGTAGTCCCAGAGCTTGACGAGCCCGAGCAGGTCGCTGCCGGGGACGTCGAACCTGCGGTGCAGCTCGTCGGCGGCCGCGCGGTGCTCGGTGGGCCGCTCGCGCGGGTCCTGGATGCTCAGTGCGGCGGCGATGACCATGACCTCGCGCACACAGCCGTGGCGCTCGGCCTCGAGCACCATGCGGCCGAGCCGCGGGTCGACCGGCAGGCGCGCCAGCCGCCGCCCGAGGCGGGTGAGCCGCCGGCCGTTGCCGCGACGGTCGGTGTCGGGCTCGATCGCGCCGAGTTCCTCGAGCAGTGCATACCCGTCGCGCACGGACCGCGCATCTGGTGGGTCGAGGAACGGGAAGTCGGCGACCTCGCCGAGCCCCAGCGCGGTCATCTGCAGGATCACCGAGGCGAGACTCGTGCGCAGGATCTCGGGCTCGGTGAAGCGCGGTCGCTCGGCATAGTCGGCCTCGTCGTAGAGCCGGACACAGATGCCCGGTGCCACACGACCGCATCTGCCGGCGCGCTGGTCGGCGGATGCCTGGGACACCGCCTCGATCGGCAGTCGCTGCACCTTCAGGCGGTGGCTGTAACGGCTGAGACGCGCCGTGCCGGCATCGACCACGTAGCGCACGCCCGGCACGGTGAGCGACGTCTCGGCCACATTGGTGCTGAGCACGACGCGCCGGCCCGCATGTGGCTCGAAGATGCGGTGCTGCTCGACGGCGCTGAGCCGTGCGTACAGGGGCAGCACCTCGAGGTGGCCCGGTCGTTCGGTCGCGTGTCGTCGCAGTGCGTCGGCCGTGTCATGGATCTCGCGCTCACCGCTGAGGAAGACGAGCACGTCACCGTCACCCTCGGTGCCGAGTTCGTCGACGGCGTCGACGACGGCCTGTACCTGGTCGCGGTCGTCGTCGGGTTCGGTGCCGAACGGCCGGTAGCGAACCTCGACCGGGAACGTGCGCCCGCTGACCTCGATGACCGGTGCCGGGCCGTCGGGTCCGGCGAAGTGGGCGGCGAAGCGCGCCGTGTCGATGGTCGCCGACGTGACCACCACCGTCAGGTCGGGTCGGTCGGGTAGCAGGCGTCGTAGGTAGCCGAGCAGGAAGTCGATGGTGAGGCTGCGCTCGTGGGCCTCGTCGATGATCAGTGTGTCGTAGCGCCGCAGCATCGGGTCGCGCTGCACCTCGGCGAGCAGGATGCCATCGGTCATCACGCGCACCCGCGTGTCGGGGCCGACCCGGTCGGTGAAGCGAACCGAGTAGCCGACGAGTCCGCCGAGCGGTGTACCGGTCTCGTCGGCGATGCGCTCGGCGATCGTGCGCGCAGCGACTCGCCGCGGCTGTGTGTGGCCGATCAACCCGTTGGTGCCACGACCGACGTCCAGGCACAGCTTGGGCAGCTGTGTGCTCTTGCCCGACCCCGTCTCACCCGCAACGACAACGACCTGATGGTCGCGGAGTGCGGCCATCAGGTCGTCGCGCCGCTCGGCGATCGGCAATCCCGGGGGTGTGGG
>JBMSSR010000173.1:0-6023 GCA_049424465.1 Ilumatobacteraceae bacterium | reverse complement strand
CGATTGCGCGGTTCGCCGCAGCGGTGACCTCGCTGGCGGTCGTCCGGTACGTCGGCGCCACGGTGTCGCGACGCGCCCTGCTCGGCAGCGGGCGTTCGTTGCAGGACGAGGTCTTCGCCCGGGTGCACGACTCGGCCCTGCTGTCGTCGGGTGCCATCCCGCGTCCGTCGATGGTGAGTCGCTGCACCTCGTACGTCGACCGGGTCGTCACTGCACTGCGGCGCCTCGTCACGTCGGGGATCCCCGAGGTGATGAACCTGCTGCTGTCGATCGTGCTGCTGCTGTGGATCGACGTGCGCATCGGCCTCATCATGTCGGCAACGGTCGCGCTCTTCGAGGTTGCCCGACGGGTCACCGCAGGGTCGTGGTCGCGTACCGCCCGCCACCAGATCGACCTCAACACGGCGGTCGGCGAGGCGGTCGACGATGCCGTCACCGCCGAGCGGGCGACGCGGTTCGGGCGTGCCGAGGCGATCGACCGGCGCCGGTTCGGCGCGCTGGCCGACAGGGTGCGGGCCGCAACGTCACGGCTCGGCTCGTTCGCGACCGGGTTCGACGTGGCGGCGCTGGTGGTCGGCCAGTTCGGCGTGATCGTCATCACCGCCGTGGTCGGCATCGCCCGCACCGATCTGTCGGTCGGCCAGGCGACCGCGGCAGTGCTGTACGCGCAGGCAGTCGCCGCCGCGATCGCTGCCGTCCCACCGGTCGTCATCGAGCTGCAGGAGGCGGCGCCGTACATGCGTCGTCTGCAGCGGGTGCTGTTGTCGCCGACCCGGCGAACCGAGCCGTTGTCCCCGGTCGAGCCACCACGCGTGGTCGACGAACTCGTCGTCGACGCGATCGAGACCGACGACCTCGACGGCCAGCCGGTGCTGCGCGGCGTGTCGTGCGTGGCGCGCCGCGGCGTCGTGACGGCGGTGGTGGGTGCGGGGCCCGATGAGGCCGAGCACGTGGTGGGGGTGCTGGGTGGCCTCGAACCGTCGCTGCGCGGCTCGGTGTCGGTCGGTGGTGTCGCGACAGCGACCCTCTCGACCGACTCGCTGCGCGCGCTCGTCCACGTCGTACCGCGCGACGTGACGCTGTTCGCGACGTCGCTCGAGGACAACATCACGCTGGGCGAACCGTCCCGCCTGACCATTGCCGACGCCATGTCGCGCAGCGGGCTCGACGAGTTCGCGGTCGGCCTGCGAGAGCGCATCTCGTCGCCGGTGGGTGCTGACCGACGTCGCGTGGGGGGCGAGTCACTGGCCCGGCTGGGTCTGGCCCGGGCGGTGTCGTCGACGGCCCACGTCGTCATCATCGAGGACCCCACACAGGCACTCGACCGCGAGGCGGCACAGCGGTGGTGGACCCTCGCCCGGACGTCGCTCGCCGATCGAGTCGTCGTGATCGTCACGGACCAGGTCGACGTACTGCAGGACGACGATGCGGTGGTGGTGCTGCGCGCCGGTGCCGTGGCCGAGGTGGGCTCGCGCCACTCGTTGCTCGAGACGGGTCGCTGGTTCCCCGAGGTGTGGAAGCGGTGGTCGGCCGCGGCCGGCGGAGTGCTCGACAGTGCCGCCGTGCCCATGCTGGCCGGCCTCGATGGCCCGTCGCTCGAGGCAGTGGCCGGACGCATGGTGACCGAGCGGTATGACGCAGGTGACCCGATCTTCGTCGCCGGCGAGCCCGCCGACCGGGTGTTCGTGGTGCTCGACGGGCGTGTCGACCTCTCCGAGTCGGGCCGTCGCATCGCGTCGGTCGGGCCCGGCGGCTACTTCGGCGACGTGACGGTCGAGCGCGACGACGTCCGCTCGACGACCGCGCGGGCCCGCGGGCCGGTGGTCGTGCGCTCGCTGCACCGTCTGGCGGTGTCGCCGGGCCTGATCGGGGTGATCGATCGCACTCCCGCCGAGCGCCGCGTGTTCGGCTACCTCACCCGCCGGGGTATGGCGCACGTGGACGAGATCACTCACGCGTTGCCGGACCTCGACGTCGGTGCGGCACTGTCCGCGCTGGTCGCAGCCGGTCTGGTCGTCGCGGGGGGCGACGCCGGGTCGTTCCGACCGGCGCCCTCGTCACGTCGACCGCGCAGCGGTGTCGCCGACCTTCTCAGGTGAAGATGATCTGCCCGCCGGCTGCCATGTCGTAGAAGTCGCCGACGGTGATGATGTCCTGGATCTGCTCGACGAAATCGTCCTTGGTGAGGCCGAACATGTCGACCGACGCCTTGCACGCGTACATGCCACACCCGGTATCGCCGATCATCTCGATGAACTCGTGGATGGGCGGGATATCGAGCTCGTCCATCTTCTTGCTCATCATGTGGGTAGCGAGTGCGCTCATGCCGGGCAGCCCGCCGAGCAGCGTGGGGATGTGCATCGCCGGGTTCCCGACGGTGGCCACCTTGATGTGGTCGATGCGCCGCTTGTGGACGGCATCGAGCCCGAAGAACGTGAAGAACAGGTTCGCCTCCATGCCCTCGGCGCGTGCACCGTTGGCCATGATGAGCGCAGGGTAGATGCCCTCGAGCGACCCTTTCGACACGACGATGGAGACCTTCTCGATTCGGCCCGTGGTGTCCATGATCAGATGCATCCCTTCGGCTTGGGGATCCCGGCGATGCGCGCCGCCATCTTGGCGGGACCCTTCGGGAACAGTTCGTACAACTCCTTCACGCTGACGCCCGAACTCTTGCCGAGGACGCGCACCGTGGGGCCGGTGCCCTTCTCGAAGAACTCCTTGCGCATGAAGTTGATGACCGTCCAGTGCTGGTCGGTGAGGTGGTCGATGCCCTCGGCCCTCGCCATGTCCTCGGCCATCGCCGGCGTCCAGGCGTTGGCGTCGACGAAGAACCCCTCGTCGTTGAGCTCGACGGCGGTGCCGGCATACGTGGCAGTGCTCATACGTGCTCGGTCTCCTTCTCGGGCAGGTGCTTGCCCGCTCGTGGCATCGAGGCCCCGATGCCGGGGATGTCGCGGCCCGGCAGCAGTGCGTGCCAGTAGACCCACTGGAACATCAGCTTGCCGAGATGGTTGAGACGGCTCTCCTTCAGGAGGGGCATGCCGACCGGACCGGGGAAGTGCCCGGTGACGGGCTCGTGGTCGTAGTTGAAGTCGATGAGCAGCGCCTTGTTGAAGCCGGTCTCGATGAAACAGTTGGCGTGACCGTCGTACGCGTCGTGCAACTCGCGGTGCTCGAGGAACCGCACGATGTTGTCGGCGAGCACCTCGCCCTCGAAGTGGGTGACCGATCCAGCCTTCGAGGCCGGCACGTTGGTGGCGTCGCCGATAGCGAACACGTTGGAGTGCGCCAGCGACTGCAGCGTGCGCTGGTCGGTCGGCACGAAGTTGAGGTCGTCGCCGAGCCCCTCGCTGCGGCCGACGTACTCGGCGCCGCTGTGCGCCGGCACCACGACCGCGAGGTCGAACGGTACCTCGCGCCCGTCGTAGCCGACCAGCCTGCCGCCCTCGCCGTCGACCTCACCCGTGTTGAACTCGGTGACGAGCTCGATGCCCTTCTCGGCGAGCATCGCGCTGAGCTGCTTCGACGCGGTCGGCTTGGTGAACGCACCGTCGAGCGGTGTGACGTAGGTGAGCTGCACCTTGTCGCGCATGCCCCGCTCGGTGAAGAACCAGTCGGCGAGGAAGCAGAACTCGAGCGGCGCGACCGGGCACTTGATGGGCATGTCGACGACATTGACGACGATCCGACCACCCTCGAAGGTGTCGAGGGCACCCTCGAGGGCGGTGGCGCCGGCGATGTCGTAGAACGTGAAGACCTTGTCCATCCAACCCGGACCGGTGAGGCCCTCGGTCTCGTCGAACGCGAGCGTGGCACCAGTCGCAACGACGAGCACGTCGTAGACGAGCTCGCGCCCCGTCTCGAGGTAGACGGTGTTGCTGTGCACGTCGACGCGGTCGATGGCGCTCTCGACGAACTCGATGCCGTGCTGCAACTGTTCGCGACGGGGCCGGACGATGTCCTGGTCGTGGGTCAGCCCGAACGGCACGAACAACAACGCGGGCTGGTAGAGGTGGTGGTCGTCCTGATCGACGACGACGACCTCGACGTCGGCGTGGTCGGCCTGGTGCAGTCGGTAGTGGCGGTGCAGGCGGTTGGCGAGCAGGGTGCCACCGGTGCCGCCACCAAGGATGACGATCCGCTTCTTCATGGGGCCTCGCTTTCTGCCCCTATCTTCGGTCCGCATACCCCCGGGGGTTAGGGCCGATGGTCACTTCGCCATCGACCGACGCCGCGCGATCGTCCATCGGGCCACCGCCCGCCAGCCCAACAGCGCACACATCGTGAACGTCGAGGCGACGATGACGAACGGCAGGGCGGTACCGCGGTCGAACACGGTGTGGCGCAGCGCCATGCCGCCGGCGACGGCGCAGACCCAGACCACGACCCCGGCCGACCACCCGAACGGCTCGCGCCACACCCTGCCGACCAGCCAGCCGACCGCAGCAGCGATCAGGAAGGGCGCCGCGATGTGCAGCGTCGTGGCGACGGCCGAGCCACTGCTGTCGTGTGTTCGGCGACCCACGGCAGCGAACACGACGAGGGCAACCGCGTCCAGTGCGGCCGCGAGCGCGATCGAGCCGCGGGTCGTGGGTTCAGCCATTGCGCTGGAAGCCACCGACCGAGCCCTTGAAGAACAGCAACGGGTTGGGGTCGGTGTCGGCCTCGGCGGCGCCGAGGGCCAGAACACGCCCCATCACGAACTTGTGGTCGCCGGCGTCGACGATCTCGCTGATCTCGCAGTCGATCCAGGCGATCACCCCGTCGAGCAGCGGTGAGCCGGTCTCGGGCGAGGGGCGGTACGACACGCCCTCGAACGGCTGGTCGATGCTGCTCTTGGCGAACCGCCAGCACAGGTCGCCCTGGTCGGCACCCAGCACATTGACGCAGAAGGTGCCGGCTGCCTCGATGGCGTGCCAGCGATCAGAGGTGACCATCGGCAGGAAGCCCACCAGCGGCGGGTCGAGCGACACCGACACGAACGAACCGATCGTGAAACCCACCGGGCCGGCGTGCGGGCTGTGGGCCGGATTGGTCGCGGTGATGACGGTGACGCCGGTGGGGAAGTGGCCGAGCACCTGGCGGAACTGCGCGCTGTCGATCGACATGCGCCGACATTAGAGGATTGACGTCCGTGTCATCCTGTGGGTGTGGCGCTCATCGGCAAGGTCGACCTCAGGAGACGGATGCGGATGGTTCGCGACACGGTCGACGACCGGCTGATGCGGAGCGTCCAGCTGTGGGCAGCGCTCGCCGACCTGCCCGAGTACGCCGCGGCCCGATCGGTGATGGCGTTCGTGGGAATGAAGGGTGAGCCGGACACCGACCCGCTGGTGGCCCGACTCGCGGTCGAGGGCAAGCGACTGTTGCTGCCACGCGTCGAGGACGGTCGTCTCGCGGTGGTCGCGGCGGACGGCCCGATGGCCGTCAGCGCGTTCGGTGTCAGCGAGCCACAGGGTCCCGCGCTCGACCCGTCGGAGGTCGACTTCGTGGTGGTGCCCGGCCTGGCGTTCACGCCCGACGGACGACGCCTCGGGTACGGCGGGGGGTTCTACGACCGGTTCCTGCCGACGGTGAGCGCGCCGAATGCAGGTGTGTGCTTCACCGAACAGTTGCTCGACGAGATCCCCACCGAGCCGCACGACATCCGCGTGCAGCGCGTGATCAGTGCCTGACGCGCAGCGTCAGGTCTCGTCGTAGTACTCGCGCCCGAGGTGCGTGATCTGGTCCTCGCCCATCATCCAGCGCAGTGTGTTCTTCAGCTTGGTCTGCTGGATGAACAGGTCGTGCTCGGCATAGAGGCCGGGGGCCACCATCGGCGCCTTGTAGTAGAAGCTCAGCCACTCCTGGATGCCGGACAGGCCAGCACGCTGCGCGAGGTCGCTGAACAGCACCAGATCGAGTGCCAGCGGCGCGGCGAGGATGCTGTCGCGGCAGAGGAAGTCGATCTTCAGCTGCATCGGGTAGCCGAGCCAACCGAAGATGTCGATGTTGTCCCAGCCCTCCTTGTTGTCGCCGCG
>JBMSSR010000172.1:0-6080 GCA_049424465.1 Ilumatobacteraceae bacterium | reverse complement strand
CCCCCCCCCCCCCCCCCCCTCGCTGCGCAGTCCCTCGGCGCCCGCGTCTTCGACGTCGTGGTGCCAACCCCTCCGTCGGCCCACCCGGTGGCGATCCGCTCGACGGGGGCGTCCCAGGCGATCGCCCACAACCCGTCGGTGGTTGCTGCCCTCGCCAGCAGCGACATGGTCGTCGACTGCACGGTCGAGGGCCTGCTGCACGCCCCCGAACTGGGCCAGATCCTCGGCGGCGGCACGCGGGTGCTGATGGTCTCGAACGAGCATCCCGACACCTACGACCGACTCGGCTGGGACCCGGCGATGGTCCCCGCCGTCGAGGCGGCACACGCCAAGATGAAGGCCGCCACAGTGATGCGAGCCACCAGCGACGCCGGCACCGACCTGACCGTCAGGCTCGCCGGAGCGTTCACCGCCGGCTCGGTCGGCCTCACCGACGGCCCCGGCTCGATCGCCCACTGGCCCGGCGGCCTCGTGCTGGCGTTCCCGGCAGCGCACTCCGTCGAGGGCACGGTGGTGCTCGCCCCGGGTGACGTCAACCTGACCTTTGGCCGCTACATGGAGTCGGCCGTGCGGCTGACGATCGAGGACGATCACATCGTCGACATCGCCGGTGACGGCCTCGACGCCGATCTCTTCCGCTCGTACCTGTCGTCGTTCGGTGACCGCGAGAGCTACGCCACCAGCCACGTCGGATGGGGCATGAACCGTGCCGCCCGTTGGGATGCGCTCGCACTGTGGGACACCCGTGACCTGTGGGGCACCGAGGTCCGTGCCTTCGCCGGGAACTTCCTCTACTCCACCGGTGCCAACGAGAACGCGGGCCGGTTCACGGCAGGCCACTTCGACCTGCCGCTGCGCCACCACACCGTCACGCTCGACGGTGCGGTCGTCGTCGAGCGCGGCGTCCTGGTCGACTGACCGACGGGCTGATGGGCCGTGGTCCGTCGAGGGCGCTCGCTCCTGTCGTACGCCCACCCTGTGCCGGGCTCGAGTGGGCATCGCCGGGCGCTCGGCGGTACCGTCCGGTCGACAACACAAGCAAGCGCCCCTTGCAGGGCAGGGTGAAATTCCCTACCGGCGGTCACAGCCCGCGAACCCTCGATCGTTGATCGGGGGCCGACTCGGTGAGATTCCGAGGCCGACGGTCAGAGTCCGGATGGGAGCAAGGTGCGTGCTGAGCCGCCGCGTCCCACCGGACACGGCCGCCGAGGTGTCCTCGGCGTGCCGGTCGGTCGAGGCGTGACGTCCCGTGCGCGCACTCGAGACAGACGAGCAGCACGGAGACCGGGCGAGTGGATGACAGCGCACTGATGCGGAGGGCGATCGAGGCGGCGGCCTCCGTGCGCGCCTCGACGTCACCCAACCCGTGGGTGGGCGCCGCGCTGCGGACCGTGGACGGCACGGTGTTCGTGGGGGCGACCGAGCCGCCGGGAGGCCGGCATGCCGAGCGGGTGGCGCTCGATGCAGCGGCGGCAGCGGGCGCAGACGTGGCGGGCAGCACCCTTGCGGTGACCCTCGAGCCGTGCTGTCACACGGGTCGGACGGGGCCGTGCACGACCGCACTGCTCGCGGCCGGGGTCGGCCGGGTGCTCGTCGGTGTCGACGATCCCGACCCACGGGTGAGCGGCCGCGGGCTCGAGGCGCTCGCCGCCGGTGGTGTCGAGGTCTCGTGTGGGGTCTGCGACGACGAGATTTCCGAGCAACTGGCGCCGTACCTGCACCATCGCCGGACGGGCCGGCCCTGGGTGGTGCTCAAGCTGGCGTCCACGCTCGACGGCCGCCTCGCGGCACCGGACGGCACGTCGAAGTGGATCACAGGTGAGCTCGCGCGCGCCGATGTCCACCGCCTCCGCGCGATCAGCGACGCAGTGCTGGTCGGCGCCGGTACGGTCCGCCACGACGACCCCGAGCTGACGGTGCGGCTCGTCGAGGGGCGCGACCCGCGCCGGGTGGTGCTCGGCGCGGCCCCGACCGGCGCGCGGGTGCACCCGTGCACCGAGTGGTCAGGTCCGGTCGAGGGACTCCTCGACGTGCTGGGCCGCGAGGGTGTTGTGCAGGTGCTCGTCGAGGGCGGCGCCCACGTCGCCGGCGCGATGCTCCGCGCGGGTCTCGTGCAGCAGGTGCTGCTCTACCTCGCCCCGGCGTTCTTCGGGGGCGACGACGCCCTGCCGATGCTCGCCGGTCCCTCGGTACCGACCATTGCCGCACTCCGGCGCGGCCGTCTCGTCTCGGTCGACCGTCTGGGTGACGACCTGCGGCTCGACATCCGATCACTTCAACAGGAGGACCACTGATGTTCACGGGGATCGTGGAGGAGCTCGGGCAGGTGCGCCAGCGTGACGGCGAGCGGCTGGTGATCGGCGCGCGGGAGGTGCTGGGCGATGTCGAGCTGGGTGCGTCGATCGCCGTGAACGGCTGTTGCCTCACCGTCGTCGAGTGGGGTGACGACTGGTGGTCGTGCGACGTCAGCGACGAGACGTGGCGACGTACCTGCCTCGGCGCGCTGGCGATCGGCGACCCGGTCAATCTCGAACGACCAGTGCGGCTCGCCGACCGGCTCGGGGGCCACCTCGTGCAGGGACACGTCGACGCCGTCGGTGAGATCGTGGACACGCCGCCGTCACTGCGGATCCGAATTCCGCAGGCGTTGATGCGGTACATCGTCGAGAAGGGCTCGGTCACCGTCGACGGCGTCAGCCTGACGGTGGTCGAACCACTCGAGGACGGGTTCACCGTCGCCGTGATCCCGCACACTGCGGCCGTCACGACACTCGGGCACAAGCGCCCGGGTGACCCGGTGAACATCGAGGTCGACGTCGTGGCGAAGTACATCGAACAACTGCTCCCGGGAGGAACACGATGAGTGAGTATCCGTTCGCGCCGATCGAGGTGGCGATCGAGGTCATCCGACAGGGCGGCATGGTGGTCGTGGCGGATGACGAGGACCGCGAGAACGAGGGCGACCTCATCATGGCCGCCGATGCAGCGACGCCCGAGGCGCTCGCATTCGTCATCCGGCACACGTCGGGCGTGGTCTGCGTGGGCATCACCGGCCCCGATGCAGACCGCCTCGAGCTGCCGCTGATGGTGGAGCAGAACACCGAGTCGATGGGCACTGCGTTCACGACGACGGTCGACCTCGTGCACGGCACGACCACCGGCATCTCCGCCGCCGACCGGGCCGCCACCATCCGGGCGCTCGCCGACCCGGCGACCGGTCCACGCGACCTCGCCCGGCCGGGTCACGTCTTCCCGCTGCGCGCCCGCGCCGGTGGGGTGTTGAAGCGTCCGGGTCACACCGAGGCAGCAGTCGACCTGGCGGTGCTGGCCGGCCGTCGCCCGGCGGGGCTGCTGTGCGAGATCGCGCTCGACGACGGTCGGATGGCCAGGGTGCCCGACCTCGTGGAGTTCTGCCGCGAGCACGGGCTCGTCTTGGTGTCGATCGCCGATCTGGTGCGGTACCGGCTCGAGCACGAACGCCTGGTCGAGCGTGTCGCCACCACTGCCATGCCGACGCCGTGGGGTGACTTCACCCTCATCGCCTTCGAGTCCTCCCTCGACGGCGAGACACACCTGGCGTTCGTCGCCGGCGACCCGGCCGCGGCCTCGGCACGCGGCGAGGACGTGCTCGTACGCGTGCACTCCGAGTGCCTGACCGGTGACGTGTACGGCTCGCAGCGATGCGACTGCGGGCCACAGCTGCAGCGCTCGATGGAACGGATCCACGAGCAGGGGTGCGGGGTCGTCGTGTACCTGCGCGGCCAGGAGGGTCGCGGCATCGGCATCGGCCACAAGCTGCGGGCCTACGAGCTGCAGGAGCGCGGCCTCGACACGGTCGATGCGAACCTCGCCCTCGGGCTGCCGGTCGACAGCCGCGACTACGGCACGGGAGCGCAGATCCTCGTCGACCTGGGCATCCGCTCGGTCCGCCTGCTCACCAACAACCCGGCGAAGTACACGGGCCTGGCCGGCTTCGGCATTCGCGTGGCCGACCGCGAACCCATCGTCATCACCCCCAACCCACACAATGAGGCGTATCTCCGCACCAAGCGCGAGCGCCTCGGACACCTCCTCGAGGAGCACGCATCATGAAGCAGTCAGTCATCCGCCTCGACGGGGCCGGCCTCCGGTTCGGCATCGTCGCCAGCAGGTTCAACGACCTGATCGTCGAACGACTCGTCGACGGTGCCGTCGAGTCGCTCGTCGCGCACGGGGTGTCCGAGGGGGACATCGCGGTGCAGTGGGTGCCCGGGGCCTGGGAGCTTCCGCTCGTGGCCCAGCGCATCGCCGGTGCAGGCAGCGTCGATGCCGTCATCGCGCTCGGTGCCGTGATCAAGGGGTCGACCGATCACTACACGCACGTCGCCAGCCAGTGCGCCGCCGGGCTCATGCGCGTGCAGCTCGAGTCGCACCTGCCGGTCGCATTCGGCGTGCTGACGACCGAGACCATCGAGCAGTGCATCGAGCGCGCCGGCACCAAGGCGGGCAACAAGGGCGTCGAGGCCGCGATGGCAGCGCTCGAGACGGCGCTCGTGCTCCGCAAGTAGGGATCAGACGGCGGCGAAGACCGTCGCCGACGAGGCGATCGCGTCGCGCAGCGGTGTGACGGCGGGGCCACCGGCCGCGCCGAACCATGCCGACGCATCGGCGGCGTCGACGAGCGGGAGGGGCTCGGTGCCGCACGTGAGGTCGTCGAACCCGGTGACCTCGCGCACCGTGGCGAGGAAATCGGCGACCGATCGCACGTGCCCACCGATCGTGTAGGTAGGTGCACCATCGACCTCGACGCGCGCTGCGTGGACGAATGCCTCGGCGACATCGGGCGCGTACTGGAAGTCGAGCGCGCCGCCGAACTCGACGTGGAACGACTCGCCGCGCACGGCCTTCTCGATCGCGACGCTCGGCAACGAGGTCATGCCCTGGTCGCGTCCGGGGCCGAAGACGGTGTGCGGGCGAAGGCCGACGCTGCGGACGCCGTGGTCGGCCCAGTACACCTTGGCGAGGTCCTCGCCGGCGACCTTGTAGGCGCCGTACAGCGTCGAGGGCAGTCGGGGGGCGTCGGCGGGGAGCACGCGCACGCCGTAGTCGGAGGCCCTGCCGAACACCGCGATGCTGCTGGCGTGCGCGACCTGCTGCACGCCGTGGTGGCGGGCAGCCTCGAACACGTTGACCGTGCCGGTGACGTTGACCGACGCGCCGAGCGACGGGTTGGCGCGACAGAACGGCACCTGCAGTGCTGCGAGGTGGATGATGCGTGTGGCGCCCTCGGCGGCGGCCATGACGTCGTCGAGCACAGTGAGGTCGCCGAGGTGCCAGATGACATCGGGCAGCGCACCTGCGTTGACGAGGCGGTGGCGGCGCTCGTCGACCACCTTGTCGAACGCGACCACGGTGGCACCCTCGGCGACGAGCGCCTTGACGACCCACGCGCCGATGCAGCCGTTGGCGCCGGTGACGAGAATCCGCTCAGTCATGGGATGTCCCCCGTGGTGGTCAGGCCGAGGCCCACTCGTTGATTGCGGTGGCGACGCGGGTGGCGCCCTCGCGCAGGACGTCGTCGGCCGACGCCAACGAGAGCCGCACGAAGTGGCCGGACCCGGGGCCGAATGCCGTGCCGGGAGCGACCGCGACCCGTCGCTCGGCAACCAGGCGGCGTGACACGTCGAGGTCGTTCAGGCCAGAGGGGGAGATGTCGACCATCGTGTAGAACGCGCCTCGCGGCGTCGAGTACGCAAGGCCGTGTGCGTCGAGGATGCCGCTGACGAGTCGGCACCGGGCTGCGTAGGCCGCGCGCATCTCGGCGACGCAGTCCTGCGGGCCCTGCAGCGCTGCGAGTGCGGCGCGTTGCGAGATCGAGTTGATGCAGCTGACCGTCGGCTCCTGTGCGCGCAGGACGTGCGAGATGATCGACGCCGGTCCGACGATGTACCCGACGCGCCAGCCCGTCATCGCGTAGGTCTTCGAGAACGTGAACGCGCTGACGACCCTGTCATCGACGTCGAGCGGCCGCATCGAGGTGGGCGCTTCGTCGGTGTAGATCTCGGCGTGGGACGCAGACAACGCCGCCGCCAAGGCAAGGG
>JBMSSR010000171.1:0-6095 GCA_049424465.1 Ilumatobacteraceae bacterium | reverse complement strand
CCCCCCCCCCCCCCCACGCCGTCGGGCTTCCACGTCGTGGGGCCGTCGAGCGCGAGGCCCGGCATCCGTCGTGCGAGCAGCGGGAGGGCCTCCTGCAGTTCGGCGCGGGCGAGTGCCTGACCGAGGCAGTAGTGGATGCCGGACCCGAAGGTGAGCTGCGGTTGGTCGCCCTTCGGCGTCGTGATGTCGAACTCGAGCGGCGCAGCGAAGACCGCTCCGTCGCGGTTGGCGGTGTCGAGCGCGATGCCCATGAACGTGCCGGCGGGGAACGAGATGTCCCGGTACTCGAGGTCGGTGCTGGCGAAGCGCATCGTGCCGCGCACTGCACCGAAGTACCGCATCGACTCCTCGACGGCCCGGGGAGCGAGCTCGGGCCGCTCTGCGAGCAGCGCCCACTGGTCGGGGTGCGACGCGAAGAGGTTGACCGCGCACCCGAGCTGGTTCCGGGTGGTGTCGGTGCCGCCGACGATGACGGCGTTGACCATCATGACCAACTCGTCGGTCGTCAGGCGGTCTCCTGCTTCCTCCTGTGCGATGAGGTCGCTCAGCAGGTCGTCGGACGGGCGGCCGCGCCGTTGGTCGATGAGCTCGCGGGTGTAGGCCTCGAGCTCGTCCTGGGCGCGCATGATTCGGTCGAGCTTGGTGGCCATGTCGAGCGAGAAGACCTCGAGCACGTCGTTGGCCAGGCGGCTGAACAACTGCCAGTCTCGCTGGGGTGCACCGAGCAACTCGCAGATGATGGGGATGGGGTAGGGCTCGCAGATGTCGGTGGCGAAGTCGGCCTGGCCGGCCGGCGCGACGGCATCGACGAGCCTCCCGATCACGTCGCGCATGAACGGCCGCAGGCGATCGGCCGAGCGCGGTGAGAACGCCGGCGCCACGAGGCGGCGCAGCCGGGTGTGCTCGTCACCCTCGGCGCTGAGGATGTTGACGCGTTGGCGCGAGAGGAACTCCTCGTCGGTGACGCCCATCAACTCGGCGATACGACCCGACGCGTTGTGCCAGCGCTTGTCGCGCAGGATCGCCACGGCGTCGTCGTAGCGCCAGACGGCATAGCCGAACGGGCTGCGGGCGAGCCACGCGTCGTGCGGCAGGTCGGCCGTCTCGGCGGCTCGTCGGCCCTCGAGGAGCGGGAGGTCCAGCGACGATGCAGCGACGGCCATGGGACGACGCTAGGCCGAGTCCTGTCAGGAGGACGACCTGGCGCGACGTCGGCTCAACCCAGCGCAGCGATGGGATCGACCGCGGCCAGGCCCAGGAACTCGGCGACCGGCCCGTTGGTGACCTGCCCGGCATGCGTGTTGAGGCCGAGCGCAAGTGCATGGTCACGGCGGCAGGCCTCGGCCACACCGTGCTGTGCCACGTCGAGCTGATAGGGGAGCGTCGCGTTGGTCAGCGCATAGGTGCTGGTGTGCGGCACGGCACCCGGCATGTTGCCGACGGCGTAGTGCAGGACCCCGTGCAGTTCGTAGACCGGGTCGGCGTGGGTGGTCTCGCGGATGGTCTCGACACAGCCGCCCTGGTCGACCGCGACGTCGACGATGACTGCACCCTTCTTCATGCTGCGGACCATGTCCTCGGTGGCGACCACCGGCGCTCGTCCACCGGCGACGAGCACTGCACCGATGACGAGGTCGGCGTCGGCGAGGTTGCGCTCGAGCGCGCCACGGTTGGACGCGAGGGTGACGATGCGACCCTTGTTGATCTGGTCGACCCAGCGCAGGCGGTCGAGGTTCTTGTCGAACAGCACGACCTCGGCCTCCATACCGGCCGCGATCCACGCCGAGTTCCAGCCGACATTGCCGGCGCCGAGCACGACGACCTTGGCCGGCTGCACGCCCGGGGCGCCGCCCATCAGCACCCCACGGCCACCGTTGTGGCGCTCGAGGTAGTGCGCGCCCATCTGCGGGGCGAGCCGACCAGCGACCTCGCTCATCGGCGCCAGCAGCGGCAGGGCGCCCGACGGCAACTGCACGGTCTCGTACGCAAGGGCGGTGGTGCCGGCGGCGAGGAGCGCCTTGGCGACCTCGGGGTACGCGGCGAGGTGCAGGTAGGTGAACAGGGTGAGGTCGGGACGCAGGTACCCGAACTCCTCGGCCTTGGGTTCCTTGACCTTGACGACCATCTGCTGCGCCCACGCGTCGGCGGCAGTCGGCACGATCGTGGCCCCGGCGGCGCGGTAGTCGTCGTCGGAGAAACTGGCCCCCTCGCCGGCGCCGGTCTCGACGAACACGTTGACACCGTGGCGCTCGAACTCGCGGACACCGTCGGGCGTCATCGCCACGCGGTACTCCTGGGTCTTGATCTCCTTGGGAACCCCGACAGTCGTGATCATGCGAGCATGATGTCCATCACCCGGCCGTTGATCAACGGTTGAACATGCGGCAGAATCACGGCGTGACCATTGAAACAACGGTGATCGACTCGATCGACCGTCGAATCATCGACATCCTGCGGGTTGATGGCCGCACCAGTTGGCGCGAACTTGCCGAACGCATCGCACTCGCCCCGTCGTCAGCGGCGGACCGAGTGCGCCGACTCGAGGCTGCCGGCGTCATCCGTGGGTACTCGGCCAGCATCGACCAGCGCTCGCTCGGACGCGATGTCCGCGCGGTCATCGACGCCTCGCTCGCACCCGGCGACGACCCGGCACGGTTCGAAGAGCGACTCCGTGACCGCGACGAGGTGTTTCTCGCCGCGTACGTCACCGGACCTGCCGACTACACGATCATCGTCGACTGCCCGGGTGCGGCGGGTCTGGACGAGTTCATCCGCTGGCTCAAGGCCGAGGCCGGCGTGGCGCGCACCGAGAGCAAGTTCGTGCTGCGCCCCGTCGTCGGCTGAGCCGGTGGGTCGTCGGCCGCCGAGCGTCCGCGTGCGGTGTCGCTCCGACCCCGGATCGGGAGCGTGGCTACGATCAGGCCACCGCAGCGAGGCGGACTCACGAGGGATGGTCGCGACATGAAGTCGTTCAGGAATTTCGTCAACGGGTCGTACGTCGATGCCAAGGACGGGCGAACCACGCCGGTCGTCAACCCTGCGACGGGCGAGCAGTACGCCACGGCGTCGCTCTCCGGCGCGGCCGACATCGACGCCGCGATGCGCGCAGCCGGCGCGGCGTTCGAGGAGTGGAAGGACTCGACCCCGAGCGAGCGTTCGTTGGCGCTGTTCCGCATTGCCGATGCGGTCGAGGCCCGGGCCGACGAGTTGATCGCGCTCGAGGTCGAGAACTGTGGCAAGCCGGCACACCTCGTGCGCAGCGAGGAGATCCCGCCGATGGTCGACCAGATCCGCTTCTTCGCCACGGCTGCACGGCACCTCGAGGGCAAGAGCGCGGGCGAGTACATGAAGGGGATGACCAGCATGATCCGCCGCGAGCCGGTGGGCGTGTGCGCGCAGGTGGCGCCCTGGAACTACCCGATGATGATGGCCGTCTGGAAGTTCGCGCCGGCGATCGCAGCCGGGAACACCGTGGGGCTGAAGCCGAGCGACACGACGCCGGCGTCGAGCGGCCTGCTCGCCGAGATCGCAGCCGAGTTCCTGCCGGCCGGCGTGTTCAACGTGGTTTGTGGTGACCGCGACACCGGTCGCTCGATGGTCGTGCACCCGACGCCCAGCATGGTGAGCGTCACTGGCTCGGTCCGCGCCGGGCAGGAGGTCGCCGCTGCGGCCGCCGACTCCCTGAAGCGCTGTCACCTCGAGCTCGGTGGCAAGGCGCCGGTCGTCGTCTTCGACGACGCCGACATCGCTGCCGCTGCTGAGGCCATCGCCGTGGCGGGCTACTTCAATGCTGGTCAGGACTGCACCGCCGCAACCCGCGTCATCTGTGCGCCCGGCGCGTACGACGACTTCGTGGCGGCGCTCGCCGAGCAGGCGAAGGCGACCCGCACCGGTATGCCCGACGACGAGGACGTGCTGTTCGGGCCTGTCAACAACCCCAACCAGCTCGCCCGGGTGAGTGGCATGGTCGAGCGCGCGCCGTCGCACGCCGAGGTCGTCGCCGGCGGCCGCACCGTCGGGGGCAAGGGTTTCTTCTACGAGCCCACCGTGGTGGCCAACCTGCGTCAGGACGACGAGATGGTCCAGAGCGAGATCTTTGGCCCGGTCATCACCGTGCAGCGCTTTGCCGACGAGGCCGAAGCGGTGCGGTGGGCGAACGGTGTCGAGTACGGCCTCGCCAGCAGCGTGTGGACCAAGGACGTCGGCCGGGCGATGCGTATGGCCAAGGCACTCGACTTCGGCTGTGTGTGGATCAACACGCACATCCCGCTCGTCGCCGAGATGCCGCACGGCGGCTACAAGAAGTCGGGTTACGGCAAGGACCTCAGCGCCTACGCACTCGACGACTACACGCGCATCAAGCACGTGATGACGAACCTCAACGGCTGACCCGGCGCCCCGGCCACGGACAGCGTGCCCGTCGTCAGTGGGCGCCCCACGCGAACGTCTGCTTCACGAGATCGAGATAGATGAACGTCTCGGTGGCGCGCACCCCGGGAACGGCCCGCACGCGGTTGGTGAGGTCGAGCAGGTGCTGGTCGTCCTCGACCACGACCTCTGCCATCAGGTCGAACGAGCCGGCGGTGACGACGAGATAGTCGATGTCGGGCATGCCCTGCAGCGTCGTCGCGATGCTGTCGGTGGGTCCCTCGGTGGTGATGCCGATCATTGCCATCCGCCGCTTGCCCTGTGACAGCGGGTTGGTGACGGCGACGACCTGCACGACCCCGGCATCGACGAGCCGTTGCACCCGTTGCCGTGCCGCTGCCTCGGAGAGGCCGACTGCGGCGCCGAGCCGGGTGAACGGCACGCGCCCGTCGCGCTGGAGTTCCTCGATGATCGACCGGTCGGTCGAGTCGAGTTGGGTTCGGCGGCGATCCATCGCGACGAATTGTGATGGTGGTCGGGCGGACGCGCAAGGGATTCCGTCGGCGGCGGTCCGAAATGCCCCTCTCCCCGTCGTCGGCGGTCGGGTCGTCCTTGCGCCGGACGGCGCCCCGTGACACGCTCGGGGCGCCGGTTGTTGCCCTCGGGCGCGGCCGACATGGAACAATGGCCGCACCGCCGTGCCGGGAACGGACGGTCGGGCCGACGAGATGCGTCGGCAACAGGCAGCGCACGGGGGAGAGCAGTGACCGGAGTGACGCCCTCGGGCGGGTTGTCAGGACAGCGCGGGTCTGTCGAGTTGCAGGGCGTCACCAAGCGCTTCGGTCAGATGGTCGCCGTCGACCACATCGACCTGATGGTGCAGCCCGGCGAGTTCCTGTCGCTGCTCGGGCCGTCGGGCTGCGGCAAGACCACGACGCTGCGAATGCTCGCCGGGTTCGAGCAGCCCGATGAGGGCTTCATCCGCATCAGTGGGCAGTACGTGCAGGGCATCCCGCCGTACAAGCGCGACGTCAACACCGTCTTCCAGCACTATGCGCTCTTCCCGCACATGACGGTCTCCGAGAACGTGGCCTACGGCCTGCGCCAGAAGGGTGTCGGCAAGGCCGAGATCGCCACACGCGTGGCAGAGGCGCTCGACATGGTCAAGATGACCAAGCTCGCCGATCGCAAGCCGCGCCAGATGTCGGGTGGGCAGCAGCAGCGTGTCGCCGTGGCGCGGGCACTCGTCAACCGACCCAGCGTGTTGCTCCTCGACGAGCCGCTCGGCGCGCTCGATCGCAAGCTGCGCGAGGAGATGCAGATCGAGCTGAAGCTTCTCCAGAGTCAGCTCGGAATCACCTTCATCTTCGTCACCCACGACCAGGAGGAGGCGATGAGCATGAGCGACCGCATCGCCATCATGCTCGACGGGCACATCGAGCAGCTCGCCGATCCCGAGACCGTGTACGAGCGGCCTGCATCGGCGTTCGTGGCCGGCTTCATCGGCCGCAACAACTTCTGGCGCGGTACGGCCACCTCCGATGGCGTGCGCGCCGATGACGGCACGGTGTTCGTCGTGTCGAATCCCGACGAGAAGGTGAACCCCGGCGAGCCGGCCCTTGCGGCCGTGCGCCCCGAGAACTTCCAACTCGTCACGTCCGACCCGGGCACTGGCCGCAATTCGATCCCCGGCACCGTCGCCAGTGTCGCCGAAGTGGGCGACACTG
>JBMSSR010000170.1:0-6106 GCA_049424465.1 Ilumatobacteraceae bacterium | reverse complement strand
GCGAAGAAGGCCTCGGCGAAGAAGCCGGTGGCCAAGAAGGCGCCCGCCAAGAAGGCCTGATGGCCGCTCGCCGCCAGCGGCTCGATGCCGATCTCGTGCGCCGTGGGCTGGTGGCATCGAGAGTCGATGCGGTCCGTCTGATCGAACTCGGGCGTGTCCTCGTGAACGGATCGGTGGCCGACAAGCCGTCGCGCCAGGTGCACCCGGGCGACGCCGTGCTCGTCGACGCCGAGCCGCCACGATTCGTGAGCCGCGGCGGGGAGAAGCTCGACGGAGCGCTCGAATCGTTCGGGGTCACGGTGTCAGGTGCTCGGGCGCTCGACATCGGTGCGTCGACAGGTGGCTTCACCGATTGCCTCCTCCAGCGTGGTGCAGCGCACGTCGTGGCGCTCGACGTCGGTCACGGGCAGTTGCACCCGCGGATCCGGGACGACGCCCGGGTCACCGTCCTCGAGAAGTTCCATGTCCGTGACGTCACGCCCGACGCGATCGGTGGGATGGTTGCCGTTGTGGTGGCGGACGTGTCGTTCATCTCGGTCGTGAAGGTGCTCGATCCGGCCCTGTCGGTCCTCGTGCCGGCTGGTTCGCTCGTGCTGTTGGTGAAGCCACAGTTCGAGGCAGGCCGAGCCGAGGTCTCGCGGGGCCGGGGTGTGATCACCGATCCCGAGGTGCACCGGCGGGTGTGCGAGGACGTTGCCGGTGCACTCGAGGCGCGAGGCTGCACGGTCCGGGGATGGATGGAATCCCCGATCCGCGGTGGCGACGGCAATGTCGAATTCCTTGTGCACGCGGTGTCGCACGGGGGAGGATCAACGCTGTGAGCACGGTCCTGCTGGTGGCGCATCACGATCGGGCAGAGGCATCGGAACTGTGCGGACGCGCCATCGACTGGATGGACGCCCACGGGCACACGGTGCTGATGACATCCGACGATGCCGCCGCACTCGGCGTGGATCCCAACCGCGTG
The DNA here is from genome assembly GCA_049424465.1 of Ilumatobacteraceae bacterium. GTDB lineage: Bacteria > Actinomycetota > Acidimicrobiia > Acidimicrobiales > Ilumatobacteraceae > UBA668. Next base: position 5,139 of record JBMSSR010000170.1, on the reverse strand, counting down.
TCCGTCGAGGGCGACCCCGGGAGCGCTGACATGGCGCTGTCACTCGGTGGTGACGGCACCATGTTGCGCACGGTCAGCCTGTTGGGCGGCGCCGGGACGCCGATCATCGGCGTGAACCTGGGCCTGCTGGGGTACCTCACCGAGGTCGATCCGGACGACCTGATTGCGTCGCTCGAGCGGTGGGCTGCCGGGCCGACTGCTGGTCGCTGGGAACTCGACGACCGCATGATGCTGGAGGTCTCGGTGCGCCGCTCGACCGGCGAGGTCTCGTGCACGTCTCGGGCACTCAACGAAGCGGTGATCGAGAAACTCGAGAGCGGGCACACCATCCGAATGCTGGTGACCGTCGACGGGACACCGTTCACGTCGTATGCCGCGGACGGGTTGATCCTGGCGACGCCGACCGGTTCGACGGCCTACTCGATGTCGGCGCGCGGTCCCGTCGTGTCGCCGCGGCTGCGGGCGATGCTCGTCACGCCGGTCTCGCCACACATGCTCTTCGACCGCACCCTCGTGCTCGACCCCGGCGAGCGGGTCGAGGTCACCGTGCTCGGCCACCGCAACGCGGCGCTGTCGATCGACGGGCAAGGCGCGACGACCCTGACCGAGGACGACACGGTCACGGTGGTGCCGTCCCCGCATGTCGCCCGCCTCGTGCGGTTCGGCACGCGTCGGTTCCACCAGGTGCTGACGGCCAAGTTCGGGCTCGTGGAGCGCTGAGTGCTGACCGAACTGCACATCGAGCAGCTCGGGGTGATCGAACGCCTCGACCTCGTGCTCGGGCGCGGTCTGACGGCCCTCACCGGCGAGACGGGCGCTGGCAAGACGATGTTGGTCGAGGCGATCAGCCTCCTCGTCGGCGGTCGGGCGGACTCGTCGATGGTCCGAACCGGGGCCGCCGAGGCGCGCGTCGAGGGTCGATTCGTCGTCGGCGATGACGAGTACGTCGTGGCGCGTGTGATCCCGTCGGACGGGCGTTCGCGCGCCTACGTGAACGGTCGGCTCGCCACGGCGGGGAACCTCGCCGAGCTCGGTGAGCGGTGTGTCGACCTGCACGGTCAACACGCGCACCAGCGGCTGCTGGCCGCAGCCGAGCAGCGGGATGCCCTCGATCGGTGGTGCCGCACCGATCTCGGTCCGCTGCGCGACGCACGCGCCCGCCTCACCGAGATCGATGCCGCGCTCGCTGCGCTCGGCGGTGATTCGCGCACCCGGGCCCGCGAGGTCGACCTGCTGCGATTCCAGGTGGGCGAGTTGCGATCTGCCGCGATCGTGGGCGCAGACGAGGACGTCGAACTCGATCGCGAGCACGACACCCTTGCGGGCGCGGTCGAGCACCGTGCTGCTGGTGCTCAGGCCGGTTCGGCGCTGGCGGACGATGACGGTGCGATCGACGCCGTGGGCGCGGCGGTGAGGGCGATCGCAGGCCGTGGGCCGTTCGCCGACCTCGAGGAACGGCTCCGCGCCGTGCTGTCCGAACTCGGTGACATCGCTGCCGAGCTTCGTGACCGCGCCGAGTCGATCGACGAGGACCCGGAGCGGCTCGACGAGGTGCGCACACGGATGCAGCTACTGCGCGACCTGCGTCGAAAGTATGGCGACACGCTTGCCGACGTGCTGGCGTTCCAGGCAGAGACCGAGGCGCGCCTCGACGAGCTCGAGGGGTACGACCAGCGGGTTGCCGGCCTCGAGCGCGAGCGAGTCGCGGCGTGGGACGCCGAGCGTCGTGCCGCGGCGCAGGTGGGCACTGCTCGCCGAGCGGGTGCCGCAGGGCTCGCTGCCGCGGTCGAGGACCACCTGCACGAGCTTGCGATGCGCCACGCCCATCTCGCCGTCGTGGTCGGTGATGACGATCCGGGCGATGAGGTGCACTTCCTGCTCGCCGCCAACCCTGGTTCGCCACTGTTGCCGCTGGCGCGCGTGGCGAGCGGCGGTGAGTTGGCGCGAACGATGCTTGCGCTGCGCATGGTGCTGACCGAGGCGCCCGACACGTTGCTGTTCGACGAGGTCGATGCCGGGATCGGTGGCGCGGCAGCGGTCGCCGTGGGTCAGTGCCTCGCCGCACTGGGCGATCGTCATCAGGTGCTGGTCGTGACCCACCTGCCGCAGGTCGCAGCCCTTGCCGACACCCAGATCGCGGTCAGCAAGCGGGTCGAGGGCGGCGTCACCGTGGCGGAGGCTCGATCGGTGGAGGGCGACGAGCGCGTCGACGAGGTTGCTCGCATGCTGTCCGGCGGGACGGCAGCGCACGCGGCCCGCCAGCACGCTGCCGAGTTGCTGGCAGGTGTCGCGAGGCGCCGCAGTTGACGACTGAGGTGTCGCCGTCCGGAGTGGCGGCAGGTCGTCTGGGGCGCGACGCGGCGGTCGTGACCGCGTGCACCCTGTTCTCGCGGCTCACCGGGTTCGTTCGGGTGCTGGCCACGGCGGCGGTGCTCGGCAGCGGCCTGCTCGGCGACGTGTACCAGACGGCGAACATGATCCCGAACCTGCTGTTCGAACTCGTGGCCCTCGGTGTGCTGCAGTCGGTGCTCCTGCCGTCGTATGTCGCTGCCCGCCGTGAGGGAGAGGACTCACTCCGTGACGCGGTGAGTGCGACGTCGGGGGTCGTCGTGGTGGTCCTTGGTGCGGTCGCTGCGCTGGGCATGGCGACGTCACCGCTGATGTCGAGGGTCATGGTGGCCTTCGAGCCGTCCAGTGCCGTCGTGCAGGACAAGCTCGACGTCATGGTGCCGATGGTGCTGGTGTTCGTGCCACAGCTGGTGTTCTACGGATTGGCGACCACGGCGTCTGCGGCGCTCAACGCACGCGGTCGGTTCGCCGCGGCTGCGCTTGCTCCTGCGCTGAACAATGTCGTGGTGATCGTTGCGTGCCTGCTGTTCCGCTGGTCGCGCGACGGGGCGGTGGCAGACCTGCACCTCTCAGTGCTCGAGTTCTGCCTGATCTCCATCGGCACGACACTCGGCGTCGTGCTCTTCGGCGCCTGGCCGTGGCTGGCGCTGCGCCGCGCCGGGGTGCGAGCCGTGCCGCGCTGGCGTCCCGAGCACACTGCGGTGCGGCAGATGCGCAAGAACTTCGGATGGGCGACGCTGTCGATCGTGGGGACACTCGTGCCGACGGCGACCGCGCTGGCGCTCGGGAATGGCGCGCCGGGGGGCGTTGCGGTGTTCGTCTTCACCTTCGCCTTCTTCGTCCTCCCGCACGCACTGGTCGCGGTACCCGCGGCCACGGCACTCGCGCCACGTGTTGCCGAGCACTGGCAGGCGGGGGACACGGCAGCGACCCGGAAGGCCATCGACGACGCGGTCGCAGTGATGGTCCCGCTCCTGGCGCTCGCCGGGGCCGGCATGGTCGCCCTCGCGTGGCAGGTGGCGGACGTGATGGCGTTCGGGCAGATCGCCAGCCAAGGCCTCGAGCCGATCGCGTCGGCGTTCGTCGCGTTCGGATTCGGCCTCGTCGGATACGGCGTCTCCTTCGTCCTCGCGCGGGTGCTGTTCTCGCTCGATGACCTGCGCGTGGCATCCCGGTTGATGATCGCCGGCGCGGTGGCGGGTGTGCTGGTGATGGAACTGATGTCGGAGGTCCTCGACCCGGGCTCGCGCGCCGCCGCTCTCGCACTCGGCTACGGGGCCTCGCAGGCCGTCACGGCGGTGCTGCTCGTCCGGCGCGTGCGACGACTCACGGGCTCCTTCTCCGAGCGTCGTCCGGTCGGTCTCCTCGGGACGAGTGTCGCGGCGGCGGGTGCAGCGGCACTCGCCATGATGGCGACGACCAGCGTGTTCGGTGGCCGGCGACGGGAGTCGGGCGCTGCGATCGCTGTTGCGGGCGCCGTCGGCGTCGTCGTGTTCGCCGCGGTGCTGCTCTCAGTCGACGGTCGCGCCCGTCGGTCGATCATGGCCAGGTTCGGCTGACCGGCGTTCGAGCACCGAGGCGATGAACCACCCGGCGACGAACACGAGCGCGCCACCGACTGCGTCCAACAGATAATGGTTGGCCGTGACCACGATCGCGAACAGCGTGATCGTCGAGTGGACGATGCCGAGCACGCGCGTCGTGCGCGAGCGGGCATGGATGAACAGCGCAGTGGCGCACCACAGCGACCAGCCGAAGTGCAGGCTGGGCATCGCCGCGAACTGGTTGGCGATCGCCTTGGCAACGGGGGACTCGTAGCTCCAGACACCACCGGCGGTGTGGAGGGTGTCGACGAAACACTCACCGAGCGTGAAGGGACCCTGCCCCGGCGCAGGAATCGAGTTGTTGCACGGGAGCATGCGCGGTGGGGCGAGCGGGAAGGACAGAAACGTGACGAGCCCGAGCAGCGTGGTGGCGGCGAGCGTGTTGCGCATCTTCCGGTAGTGGTGGTGCCGGCGGAAGAACAGCCACAGCAGGATGCCCCCGGTCGCGATGAAGTGCACCGTGCCGTAGTAGGTGTTCGCGAAGGTGATGAGCCACCGTGCGCCGAGTGCGGCGGACTGCAGCGAGTGCTCGACGAACACGTGGACGAAGCGCTCGGCCTCGACGACCCACCTGGCATTGCGGAACGCCCTGGCACGGGCGCCGACGTCGGCCTGGCCGCGGACGACCTGGTAGACGTTGTAGAACCCGATGACGAGGATCAGCTCGCGGACCCACGCAAAGCGTCTCGCCGGGAGGCTGGGCGTGGCGAGGTCGGCGCGTCGTGGCCGGACCGGCGCAGAGCGGCTGGTCTGGTCGGCCACGTCGGGCGAGTGTACCGATCACCGGGGACGACGGAGGGCTGTCGCCCGAGCGGCGGCAAGGGTCCGCCAGTGAGGGAGCCGCCGATGCGGCAGGTGGGCCGACGGTCTGATCGGGTCGATGGCCATCCCTCGGTTGGCGTCGCGACAGGGATATATTGCTCTCCCGTTGTCAGTGCGACTGAGACGGAGGCCCGCCACATGACGAAGCACATTTTCGTGACAGGCGGTGTAGCGAGCTCGCTCGGCAAGGGACTGACCGCCTCGTCGCTCGGCCGGCTGCTGAAGATGCGTGGTCTGCGGGTGACGATGCAGAAGCTCGACCCGTACATCAACGTCGATCCGGGCACCATGAATCCGTTCGAGCACGGAGAGGTGTTCGTCACCGATGATGGCGGCGAGACCGACCTCGACCTCGGTCACTACG
>JBMSSR010000169.1:0-6118 GCA_049424465.1 Ilumatobacteraceae bacterium | reverse complement strand
CAATGGTGGAACTGCAAGTGCAGCATACATTCATTATAACGCAAGTTCAGGTAGTTTAGACTTTATCTTCAATTAAGGAGATAACGGATGACTTCCCACACGCGCACCTCTCCGCCTTCGCGTTTGATTCTGCATCACTGTTCCCCAATCGTTCATCGTGTCGAATGAGTACGCCCAACCGAGGGCGCCTCACTTGCGACGATGGGACGACTTGCACTTGATGTCAACGAGCAGAAGTGTCTGAGCCGACACAGTTCTGTGTGAATCCCATGGGCAATTGGCCAGAAGTGTCGACAAGTCCGGATGAGTTGCCGTTCCCTCGCAGTTCCGCCGACGAGCAACCCTGAAAACGTCGCACGAAGACGTGGAGTCAGCTTCGATCACGAGCCGACTCCACGATCGAGGCAACGACGCGACAGTTCAATCAGGCATCACCGCTGAGTCGACGTTGACCCGCCACGTCAGCAGCTCGATTCCCTCCGGCCCTGGCTTGACAGTCAGATCACCGAGCTAGGCATCGGAGGAGAGAGGGAGCGCCGCACCTACACGTCAACGTTCAACGAGCGGCTTGCGCCTTGTCGGACAGAGACTCCAAAGCATCGGCGCACTCGCGGTAAATAACCGCGTAGATCTGGGTGATGACGAATCTCAGATGACGTACCAGGGCGCGCCGACGTAGGCGCGGGAGTAGTCGGCGAGCGCGCCGTCGCAGAAGTTCGAGTTGTCGGACGCCTTCGTGCAGGTGTCGACGAGGTACTGGCTCGACGGACCGGTGAGGTTGCGGCTGACCGTGACCTGCTCGCCCGAGTCGGGTGAGCTGTAGCCGTAGACCCGGAAGGAGGTATTCGGCGACGTGACCTTGGTGGCACCGTCGGCGACACCCGCCCACGATGCGAGCAGCGAGCACGCCGCGATTCCTGCTGACGCAACGATCCGGCTCGTACGTGACATCTCAGCACCTTCTCTCTGGGCGGTGAGCCCTCCGTGGGACAATGACGTTCTACCACTCACAAATTGACACACGCACTACTCTTGCCCGGTCCCCGATGGCGACAGCACCACGTGTCGCCATGGCCGAGTTCAGGACGCGACGTCGACTTTGGCGACGTGGAGGATTTCGATCGGCGGCTTGTCGACGGCGAAGAGTGCAGCCCGCTCGGGGGACGCCATGTAGGCCGCCTCGGCAGCGTCGAGGTCTCCCTCGTGGCTGACGGCCCACACGAATTGTGCGGCGTCACGGTCGATGTAGCCGAACACGATGGTGAACCCGTACTGCTCGCGAGCCGGGCGCAGCGTGCGCCACCACTCGACCCAGCGGTCCTGCTCGGCGACGTCGGCCGGCAACTGATAGCGGCGGAGCTGGACAGTGGTCATCGGTGCCTCCCGGCGGGAACCCGGCCGCGTGCGGCGGCCGGTGCGAAGTGGTCAGAGTTCGTCGACGAGCGCCTGGCGCTTGCGCTCGAACTCGTCGTCGGACAGCAGACCATCACGGTGCAGCTGGGCGAGATCGCGCAGGCGGTCGGCGGCGGAGCGCATCATGGGACGTCCGGCGGGCGGCACGGCGAGGGGCTGCAGCGGCGCAGTGAGCGACGACGCTGCTTCCTCGACGGCGCGCGTGATCTCGGCCATGAGCGGCTCGACGACCAGCGGTTCAGGTGCCGGAGCCGGCTCGGGCCAACTGGGCAGCACTGCCTCGGTGGGCGTCGGGTCGGCGACGACATCGGCCGCGCCGGCCGGTGCACCGCCGGGCGACGGAAGGTCCCACGAGAACGTCGGCATCGTCGACTGCGGGGCGGCAGGTGCTGGCGCAGCAGCGGCGGCAGCGAGCTCGACGACACGGTCGCGCGAGTAGTCGCCGGTGTCGTCCTCGAGGTCGACGTCGCCAGCACTCGTGGTGTGGTCATCGTGATCGACCGGCGCGTCGTGCGGCTGCTCGGCCGCCGACGGCCCGTCGTGCTGGTGGCGAGCACCGGGCCGACCACCGGCGAACACTCGTGCCTGTTCGGCCGGTGACGCCGTCGCCAACTCGGCCGCGGCAACCAGCAGCAGGCCGGCGGTGATGCTCTCGGGCGACGGTGGCGCCTCGTGCACCTCGTGCGTGCGCACGTCGGTGACGATCGTGAGGCACGCCTCGGGCAGCGGCTGGATCTCGCCGAGCGCCTGGTAGCTCGTCGCGGTCGCCTTGTCGATCAACTTGCCGAGTCGACCCTTGCGCTTCTCCTCGGGCCTCGTGAACGAGATCGACATCAGCGTCTCGAACGGCGGGTTGGGCGACAACGGTCCCTCGATACGAACAGCAGCGTGCTCGAAGACCTCGATGCGCTTGGTCGAGAACTGCTGGATCGTGATGCGGCGCCCGTACTCGGGGTGCACCGGCGCGTTCGGGTCGATGACGAGCTCGACCGCCGGTGCTTCCTCGACCTCCGGCTCGACGACGGGCTGCTGCGAGCGTGCTGGCGTCGACGGGGTCGACGCTGCGCCCCCGGCCCACGCAGGGAGCTCGGGGCTGCGGACAGCTGCGTCGGCACCCGAGCGCTTCGCGCGCCGGGTCGGCGTCTCGGCCGGGGCGGGCGCCGCCGTCTCGGTGGCGGCGGGCTTCTCGGGCGTGGCGGCCTTGGCGGTTTTCTCTGGCGTGGCGGGCTTCTCGGACTTGGTCGGCGTCTCGGCCTTCTCCGCCTTGGCCTTCTTGTCCTTGCGCTTCTTCGAGGACGGGGCGGGGGTTCCGATGGGCTGCGCCCACGCAGGGAGGTCGCCGAGGTTCGTCATGCCCCGCAACCTAGACCCGATTCGCCCCGCAACGGAAGAGCGAGCGGCGACCGAACGAGCTCGACGGCTGTCAGGACGGCAGTCGCGCCAGCAATCGGTCGAGGACGCGCAGCGCGGCGGCGGCCGATTCGGCTCGCCACACCGCCACTGCGTCGATCGAGTCGGACGCAGCGGCGCCGGCCTCGAGCGCGGTGGCAGCCGTAGCCACCACGAGACGTTGGCTGGTCAGCAGCGCCCGGGTCGAGCGGCCCAGCGACTCGAGCAGCACCAGTTTGACGAGCAGTTCGCTGCGCAGGTCGCGCAGGTGCTCGACCGGCGTCGACAACCAGTCGTCGAGCAGTCGGCGGCCGGGCGGTGTCGGTGCCATCACCGATCGGGGCCCACCCGCTCGCCCCGGCTCGACGCCCACCTGCTCGACGAGGCCGCGCGCCACGAGTTGGTCGAGGGCGCGGTACGTGAGCGGGCGCGACATCGACCACACCCGACCGACATCACCGGTCGGCGACAGCCGGGCGGCGAGCGCAAAGCCGTGTGATGGCGACGCCGCCAACAGGCCGAGACACGCCCATTCGCCCAGCAGGCGCGGTCGCGCGTCGGTCATGCCGGGTACACCTCGACCTCGGTCGCCTTCACCGTTGCGATGACGCGCCCGCCGACGCGGGCATCGAGCGCCGCAAGTGCAGAGGTGGTCACCTCGGCGACGAGGGTCGGCGTCGTCACGTCGGCCGGCGCCACTGGCGTGTCGAGCGCGACCGTCACGCGCGCCCGCTCGCCGAGTCGGGTGATGTCGCTGATCTCGCCGGGCCACCGGTTGCGCGCACTGACACCTACTGCCTCGTTGAGCGACAACGTCACCGCCTGCGGTCGTACCAGCGCGAAGACATCACCTGCGGTTGCCTCGACCGCCGCGACGCGCAGACCGCCCGGCAGGGTCACCGTCGTGCCGTCGCTCGAGCCACGGAACAGGTTGGTGCCGACCAGCTCGGCGACGTAGGCCGAGCGCGGACGCGCCGTGACGTCGGCGATGGTGCCCACCTGTGCCACACGGCCGGTGTCGAGTACCGCGACCCGGTCAGCGAGTGCGTACGCGTCAACAGGGTCATGCGTGACGAGCACGGTGACGCCGCCGCGCGCCGCATACCCGGTGAGGTGCTCGCGCAGTTCGCGTCGCGTCTCGCGACGGGTGCCGACATCGAGGGCGGACAGCGGCTCGTCCAGCAGCAGCAGCATCGGCTCGGTCACGAGCGCCCGGGCGAGTGCAATCCGCTGCTGCTGGCCGCCCGACAGCCGTTGGGTGCGGTCGTTCGCCCGATCGGCGAGGCCGACCCGCTCGAGCCACTCGGGCGCACGGCGCCGGGCGTCCTCGCGATCGACCCCGCGGGCGCGCAGACCGAACGCGACGTTCTCGAGTACCGAGAGGTGGCGGAACAACAGGTGGTCCTGGAACACGACGGCGACATGCCGCTGCTCGGGCGCCACGAACTGCGCCGCTGCCACGTCGTCGAGGACACGACCGCCGACTGCCACACGACCGGCGTCCAGCGGCTGCAGACCGGCGAGCGCGCGCAGCAGCGTCGACTTGCCGGAGCCGTTGGGTCCCAGCACGGCGAGCACCTCGCCGGGGGCGACCTCGAGCGACACGTCGAGCTCGAACGCTCCACGGCGCACGACGATCGTCGCCGACAGCCCGTCAGGGGCCACCGTCATCACCCGACCCCCACGACGTGGTCGTCGCCGCTCTCCGACATCCAGCGGTCGCGCAGCGCGACCAGCACCGCGAACGACACGGTGACGAGCACCAGGCTGAGCACCAGTGCACGCTCGGGGTCCGACTCGAGCGCGAGGTACGTCGCGAGCGGCATCGTCTGCGTGGTGCCGGGGAAGTTGCCGGCGAACGTGATGGTCGCACCGAACTCGCCGAGTGCCCTCGCCCACGCGAGGACCGCTCCCGCGACGAGTGACGGCCGCACCGACGGCAGCGTCACGCGTCGCAGGACGTACCACGGCGATGCGCCGAGCGTGCGCGCTGCGTCGTCGAGGCGCGCATCGTGCTGACGGAATGCGGCCTCGACCGTCAGCACGAGGAACGGCATCGCGACGAAGGCCTGTGCCACCACCACGCCAACCGTCGTGAACGGCAGGCGGATGCCGAACCACGCGTCGAGCCACTGCCCGAACAGCCCGCGTCGTCCGAACGCGAAGAACAGCGCCGTGCCGCCCACCACGGGTGGGAGCACCATCGACAGCGTGCACAGCGCGCGCACGATGCCGCGACCGGGAAAGCCGACCCGTGCGAGCAACCACGCGAGTGGCACGCCGAGGACGACGGCGACGAGTGTCGCCGCGAGCGACGTGCGGGCACTGAGCCACAGCGCCTGACGCACCTCTCGCTCGCCGAGCACCGACACTGCCCTGCTCCACGGCACGCGCCACAGCAGGCCGACGAACGGCAAGGCGAAGAACGCAACGGCGAGCGTGGACAGCACGACGACACCGACCGGCACCCGGTGACGCACGGACTTCGACCGACGGCGTGTCCGCGACGGGATGCGCGTGACGGTCACGGCAGGCCGAAGCCGAACTTCGAGAGGATCGAACGTCCCTCGGCGCCGAGCACGAACGCCTCGAATGCCGCTGCGAGATCGCCGGTGAGTGCAGCGATCGGGTACTCGGCCACCACGTTGACCGCCGCATCGATGTCGACGCCGGTCGCGTCGGCACCGGCAGCGATGACGTCCGTGCGGTACACGATGCCGGCATCGGCCTCGCCCGACGTCACCTTCGACAGCACACCCTTCACGTTCTGCTCGAACGACACCGGCGTGACAGCGACACCAGCGTTCTCGAGCACTGTCGCGGCGTACGTACCGCACGGCGTGTCGACCGCGCACAGCACCACCAACAGGTCGGGGTCCGCGAGGTCGGCGAGCCCCTCCACACCCTTCGGATTCCCCGGACCGACCACGATCTGCATCGAATTGGTGGCGAACTGCGCGGGGCTGGGTGCCTCGGCCCCCGCGGCGGCGAGCCCGTCGATGGCCACCTGCATGGTCGTGGTGTCGGCCGTCGCGAGCACGTCAGCCGGGGCCCCGTCGGCGATCTGCGCAGCGAGCTCGGACGAGGCGGCGAAGTTGAACGTCACCTCGACGCCCGGATGTGCGGCCATGAACGCGTCGCCGATCGCGGTGTAGGCCTCGGTCAGCGACGCCGAGGCGAACACCACCAGCGATCCCGCGAGCGATGCAGTCGGTGACGGGGTCGAGTCGTCCGCCGCGGTCGTGGCGGCGCTGTCGGCGGCAGACGTCGCCGGTGCGGCGTCGCGTCGCGCTCAAGCTCGTCCGCGCGGGGCTCG
>JBMSSR010000168.1:0-6135 GCA_049424465.1 Ilumatobacteraceae bacterium | reverse complement strand
CCCACGGCTCGTACGGCGTGCCCGAGGGCCTCATCTCGAGCTTCCCGTGCACCTGCTCGAACGGCGAGTGGTCGATCGTGCAGGGGCTCGACATCGACGACTTCAGCCGCGCCCGCATCGACGCGAGCGCCGCCGAGCTCGCCGAGGAGCGCGATGCGGTGCGCGACCTCGGCCTCATCTGAGTCGCTGCCGCAGCCGTCTACGCTCGGCCCTGTGCCGATCCACATCCGTGCCACCGCCGCCGACTACGCGCCGACGGTGCTCGTGCCGGGCGACCCCAACCGTGCGCGGTTCATCGCCGAACAGGTCCTCGACCCCGGTGCTCGCCTCGTCAACTCCGAGCGCGGGGCGCTGGGCTACACCGGCACGTTCGGTGGCGCCCCCATCAGCGTGCAGGCATCGGGGATGGGCTGCGCGAGCGCGTCGATCTACTACACCGAGCTCGTGCAACTGGGCGCTCGTCGTCTCGTGCGCGTCGGCACGGTCGGCGGACTCGCTGACGGCATGCGCATGGGCGACCTGGTGGTGGCAGTGAGCGCGTCGCCCGACGACGGCATCGTGGCGCAGCTGACGAACGGCGAGGCACATGCCCCGACGGCGACCTTCGGCCTGGTCGAGCGGGCGGTGTCGCTGGCCAGGGCGCGGCAGGTGCGGCACCACGTCGGTCCGATCGTGTCGTCGGCGCTCTTCTACGACCCGCGTGAGGGCATCATGCAGCGCTGGAAGCAGCGCGGTCACCTCGCGGTCGAGATGGAGGCCGCCGCGCTCTACACGATCGGGGCGATGCACGGTGTCGAGACCGTGTGCATCGCGACGGTCAGCGACCTGATCACCGACGCAGGTTCCGAACGCATCGACGACGCGACGCTGGGCGCAGCGGTCGAGCAGATGGTGCGTCTCGGCTGTGACGTCGCCGTCGGCTGAGGCGGACGACAGGCTGGGCCGGGTCGGACCAGGTCGGCCGTGGTGGCGTCAGGCGTAGTCGGTGCGTTCGCGCACGGCGCCGAACACCGCGTCGAGCGCCCCGAACACCGGCTGTGACGCGATCAGTTTCTGCTGGTCGCCGAACAGCAGGATGCGGCCCTTGATGAATGCTTCCTGCGCGTTCAGGCGTCCGAGCGCCACCGCCACGGCGGTCTCCCACGACTGCTGCATCGTCACGTCCTCGGGCTCGGCGGGGCCGGGGCCGAAGGTCGCGCGGCCATCGGCGACCTGCAGGTGATACGTGACGTCACCCTCGGGGCCGCCGGTGACCACTTGGGTGACACCGATCGTGTGCTCGCCGGCAAGGTGCTGCAGGGCGGCGCTGGCGGACACCTCGGCCGCGAGCGCATCGAGCCAGTCGAGGCTGAGATAGCGGATCACGGCCCTAGTCTGGCCGCGATGTGGGCCGATCGTGCGCACGACGAACGGCGACACGTCGATGCCGCGGTCGAGACCTGGGTCTGGTGGGGGAGCGAGGTCGACGGCGCAGGCAGTCCCCTGCTGGCGTGGTTCGTGGGCGTCGAGCTCCGCGGTCGGCGTTTCGACTACTGGGCGGGGCTCGCCCGACGCGACGTGCCGTACCTCTACGTGGAGGAACTCGACGGCACGGGATTGCGCGACGGGCTCGAGCTGAAACCACCCGAGATGTGGGCCGGCCACGACTGCGACGTGCCGTTCGGCCAGTGGAGCCTCGGCAACGAGGCGCACGGGGTCCTGCTCGACGATGCGGACGACGCACTGCGCCGCGCCTTCGGCGAGCGGGCGCCGATCACCACCGACATCGAGTGGTACGCCGCTGGCGAGCCGGAGGTACTCGACCTGACGCCGGGAGCCGACGGGTACCGGCAGCGGGGTGACTACGACGCCCGGTTCGAGACCGCCGACGGTGTCGTCGCCAGCGTGGGCAGTGCATCACGGGTTCATGTGTGGGGCACGCCGTGGCGCCCGGCCGTCGACGCGTCGATGCCGACCGCCGACACGCTCCGTGGTTCGCTGCACCTCCCGTACCGGCGGGCGGACGGCACGGGCATCGTGCAGGTGGTCACCGCTGACGGCTGGTGGGCGCGTACCGTGCACGTGCAATGACGCGCGACATCCTCGACGAGTTCGACGCAGCACGCCGTGACCGCGGCAGACCTGCCCCGTCGGTGCCCGCCACGGTGGGGCTCGTGGTCGAGCACCGCGCCAGCGGCTTCGTCGGCGACGTCGTCGCGGTCGACCTGCGCAGCGTGACCCTGCGCGACCGTCATGGCCGCCAACGACTGTTCGCACTCGACCCCTCGGCGTACGTGGTCGACGGCCGCCCGGCGACGCTGGTCCGTCCGTCGGCGCAGCCCTCGGCGCCGGTGGCTCGGGTCACCAACAGCGGCTCGGTCGCCGGCGGCCCGGCGGTCGCCCGTGTCGCAGCGGCGAGCCGCATCTGGGTCGAGGGACGTCACGATGCCGAGCTGGTCGAGCACGTCTGGGGTGACGATCTGCGCGAGCTCGGCATCGTCGTCGAGCCGATGCACGGCATCGACGACCTCGCCGCCGCCATTGCTGCGTTCGGCCCGTCGCCGGGGCGCCGCCTCGGCGTCCTCGTCGACCACCTCGTCCCCGGCAGCAAGGAGCAGCGTCTCGTCGACGCACTGCCACCGTCTCCGCACGTGCTCGTCGTGGGGCACCCGTTCGTCGACGTCTGGGCGGCCGTTCGCCCCCACCTGCTCGGGATCGACGAATGGCCGTCGGTACCGCGCGGCACGCCGTGGAAGGAGGGTGTGTGCACGGCGCTCGGCGTCGACCCGACCACGTTCTGGCCGCGCCTGCGCAACCTCGTCACGACGTATGCAGATCTTCGTCCCGAAATGGTGGGGTCGATGGAGCGGCTGCTCGATTTCGTCGCACCCGTCGCCTGAGCCTCGACGCTGCGACGAGTACCAGCCCGGCGGCGATCACGAACGGCGCCGACCACCCGAGCACCAGCAGAACGCCGACGAGGGCGGACACGAAGGCGTCCCACCCGCGGGCGAAGGCATCGCCGATGTCGGACAGCACCCCGCTGTCGGTGTCATCGAGGGCGTCTGCGGGTGCGGTCTCGAGGTACACGGTCACCGTCGCCAGTGCCACCTGCTGCGACAGGTCGGCCTTCACGGCGCGCAACTGCTCGAGCGTCGTCTGTCGTGTCGTCAGCTCGCCCTCGAGCAGGATGATGTCGGCCAGCTTGGTGGCCCCGGCGAGCAGGGTCTTCACGCGGTCGACGCTGATCTCGGCCATCTCGATCTGTGCATCGAGGTCGCGAAGCTGACCGGTGACATCCTCGGTCGAGCCATTCAGCGACACCGTGCGGCCGACAGCCGGGTCGAGCCCGGCGATGAACGGGTCGACCTGCTCGGGCGGCATGCGGAACACCAGTTGGCCGTTCGCGTACTCGGGGCTCGAGATGTCGACACTGCTGTTGGCGAGCTGACCGTCGTGCTCGTCAGCCAGGCGGATCAGCGCGTCGACCGCAGGACCGACCTCGACCACCCGCAGGCCCACGGTCATCCGCACGATCAGGCTCCGTCCCGCCTGCGGTGTGTAGGCAGGAAGGTCGACGGTGCCGTCGCCGCCGGCATCGTCGGCTGGTGCCTCGCTGCCACCGCCCGCGACATCACCCGCTGTCGCTGACGGGGCGCCACCCGACTCGGTGGACGACTCGCGGTCCTCGGCGGCGCACCCGGCGATCGACAGCGACAGTGCGGCCACTGCGGCCAGCGCAGTGAGGGATCGGCGGGCGAGGTGTCGGGTCATGCCCGTGTGACGACCGCCACGGCGGCGCGGTTCCCGCCGACCGACACGATCGTGCGAGCCGACCGACCCGGCGTCCGGCGTCGGCGCGGCGTGCCCGCTGGTGACGCCAGGCCTCGGTGACGATCGGCCGCCGCGAGAGCCCGGCGATGGCGATGGCCGCCAGCTCGATGTTCTCCTTGACCACGTCGATCTCGCCGAGGAAGTACCCGAGGGTCGTCACGCCGCCGCCCCACAGCACGCCACCGACGACGTTGTAGAGCACGAACGTGCGATAGGGCATGTTGCTGACGCCGGCGACCGTCGGGACGAACGTTCGCACGATCGGCACGAACCGGGCGAGCACGATGGTCTTCGAGCCGTGCTTGGCGAAGAAGGCCTCGGCCTTGCGCACGTTGGCCGGGTCGAAGAACCGGCTCTTGGGGCGGTTGAACAGTGCGGGACCGAACTTCTGGCCGATCACGTAGCCCACCTGGTCGCCGACGATCGCGGCGACTGCGCAGGCGACGGCGACGACGGGCAGCGGCGGCAGCACCGAGCCCCCGGCCGAGCTCGACAGGAAGCCGGCGAAGAACAGCAGCGAGTCGCCGGGCAGGAAGAACCCGACGAGCAGTCCGCTCTCGGCGAAGACGATGAGCGACAGCACGGCGATACCACCGCGTTCCACCCACTTGTTGGCGAAGTCGAGCAGTGCGAGCACGCAGTGAACCTAGTGCCGAAAACGACGAAGGGAGCCCCACCGCCACGACGGGCGCGGTGCGGGGCTCCCTCCGGAGTGCGGGTCGGTCAGGCGGCCGACGTGATGCTGTTCTGCTTGCGGCTGCTGAACATGATCGAGCCGATCAGCACGGCGAGCGCTGCGGCGGCGATCGCATAGCGAGCACCGTCGTTGTCCTGCAGCGAGATGATCGCCGGCAGCACCAGCAGGCTGACGAGGTTCATCACCTTGATCAGCGGGTTGAGGGCCGGGCCGGCGGTGTCCTTGAACGGGTCGCCGACGGTGTCGCCGATGACGGCGGCCTTGTGGGCGTCGCTGCCCTTGCCGCCGTGGTGGCCGTCCTCGATGTACTTCTTGGCGTTGTCCCAGGCGCCACCGGCGTTGCTGAGGTAGTTGGCCATCAGCTGGCCGACGAGGATGACGGCAGCGAGGAATGCGCCGAGCGCCTTCCAGTCGACGCCGAAGCCGATGATGACCGGCGTCAGCACTGCCAGCAGTGCCGGGGTGGCGAGCTCGCGGAGCGACGCCGCCGTGCAGATGTCGATGACTGGTGCGTAGTCGGGCTGCTTCTCGCCGCGCATGATCTTGCCGTCGGCGAACTGCTTGCGGACCTCCTGCACGACGACACCGGCCGTGCGGCCGACGGCGCGGATGGCGAGCGCCGAGAACAGGAACGGCACGGCGCCACCGATGAGCAGGCCGATGAAGACCTTGGGGTCGGCGACGTTGATGGCCAGGTTGGGGGCCTTGAACACGCCGTCGGCGAGGTTCTCTGCCTTCTCGCCCAGCTCGGCGCCGGCGGTCTCGATGAAGCTGGCGAAGAGCGCCACAGCGGCGATGACGGCCGAGCCGATCGCGAAGCCCTTGGTGACGGCCTTGGTGGTGTTGCCCACCGCGTCGAGGCTCACCATGATGCGCTCGGGCTCGCCGTGGAACTCGCCGCTCATCTCGGCGATGCCGGCTGCATTGTCACTGACCGGTCCGAACGTGTCCTCCGAGACGATGACGCCGGTGGTGGCGAGCATGCCCATGCCGGTGAGCGCGACGAGGTACAGCGAGAAGGTCAGGTTGCCGCCGCCGAGCGCGAGGGCCACGCCGATGGCGATCGCAATGGCGACCACGGCGTAGACCGAGCTCTCGAGGCCGGCCGAGGTGCCGCTGAGCACGACGGTGGCGGGACCGGTCTCGGCCGACTCGGCGATCTCCTTGACCGGGCTGAAGTGCGTGCCGGTGTAGTACTCGGTGAGGCGGCTGACCAACTGGGCCAGCACGAGGCCGACGGCGACGGCGCCGAAGACACGCCAGCCGGCACCCGACAGCAGCTGGACACCCTCGCCCTCGGTGCCCTTGGCGTTGCCGACGTAGGCCAGGGAGAGTGCGAGCGTGCCGATGAGAGTGAGGCCACCGGCGACGAGGAAGCCCTTGTTGATCGGCTTGAGGGCGTTGGTCTCGCCCTCCTTGGCCTTGACGGCGAACACGCCGGCGATGCTGGCGATGACGCCGATGGCGCGGGCGGCGAGCGGGAACACGACACCGAGCGCCGGGTTGGCGCCGATGCTGTTGAAGGCGGCCACACCGAGGATGATCGAGGCGACGAGGGTGACCTCGTAGCTCTCGAACAGGTCGGCGGCCATGCCGGCGCAGTCGCCCACGTTGTCGCCCACGTT
>JBMSSR010000167.1:0-6154 GCA_049424465.1 Ilumatobacteraceae bacterium | reverse complement strand
GTCCCGTGGCCGTCGGCGCACCGCGGCACGGGGGTGCGAACGGCGGCGCCGTGGACACCGTCGTCGACGAGCCCGCTGGTGAGGAGATGGATGGTGTGCATGGGTGCTCCTGGGAGAGGGCCGAAAAACACGAAAGGCCGCCGGGATGCTGATCCCGACGGCCTCTGGATGTTCCCGGCGTGTGTTACGGGGTGGGGATCCTGAGGTGTCGGGCCGGGCGCTTGGTGCGACCCTTCCCGCCTGCGGTGGCGGTGGCCGAGGCCGTGGTTGCCGACGAGGTCGCCGACCAGGTCGAGGTGCAGGACCACGAGGTGGCCGTGGACCACGGAGCGGCACCGTTCGGGCGCGCGGACACGGCACTGGTGGCCGTCGTGCGGGCGCTCGTGGGTGCGGTGTGGTGGCTCATGGGCAGGTGGTACTCGTGGCTGCGACAGCAGCGGTCCGCACAGGCAAGCAGACCGACGCGGCCCCGTGCAACTGACATTTCGTACAGGGTGCCCGCCAGCCGCGCAGACTGGCACTGGGTCGCGTGGGGCGCGGTACAGGGGGGTTGTTTCGACTGGTACGCTGCCAGTATCGACCGAAGTTGATGCTGAGAACTGCCGGGTGTATCGCGGTCGCCTGTCCGGCAGGGAGCAAGTGGCGAAACCGACGCTTTGGCGAATTCACCAGGGAGAACATCTCAATGAAGTCACTGCTCGGTTTCCGCCGCGCGGCCGTCGTGGCCGTCGCCGCAGCCTCGTCGCTCGCCCTCGTCGCCCCGGCCGCGGCCGCCGGCGCCAAGTTCCAGAGCGCCTCGGCGTCGGTCACCAACACCGGCCGTCTCTCGGTCTCGTTCGTCGAGGTCGGCGCCGGCGCCAACCAGACCTACGGGTACACCGCGCGGGCCAGCTCGGCGGCCACCTACGTGTGCCTCAACAGCAGCGGCAAGGTCGCCTCGGCCACGAACAAGATCAACGTGGCCGGCACCGTGACGCAGTCGGGCAGCTACACCGCCGACCGCAACGGCAAGGTCGTGGGCACCATCACCGTCGCACCGGTGCCGTCGAACCTCGGCTGCCCGAACGGCCAGACGCTGGCGCTCGCCAACGTGACCTACACGAACGTGTCGGTCACCGACGTCTCGAACAGCACGACCTTCCCTGTCTCGGGCACGTACTCGCGGACGCTCATCGCCATCTGAGTTCCTCGCATCCCTGCCCGGTGTGCCGGCGGCCAGTGGCCGACGGCGCACCGGGCAGGTGCATTTTTGGAGCCGGCACGGTCGCAGCCCGCTGTGCCGGCGTCGTCGCGGTGTCGTCGCAACAGATCGGTGCCCGGCAGCGTCGCTGAGCCGACCGAGTCAGGGTGCGGGCGACGGCGCCGGGAGGTCGCGGGGAGCGCCCTCGGGCACGAACACGTGGTCGCGGTAGAAGCGCAACTCGGCGACGCTCTCGCGGATGTCGTCGAGGGCGCGGTGCGAGCCCTGCTTGTTCGACCGCGAGGCGAGCAGGCCCGGGTACCAGCGGCGCACGAGTTCCTTGACGCTGCTGACGTCGACGCTGCGGTAGTGCAGGTAGTGCTCGATGTCGGGGAGGTGGGCGGCGAGGAACCTGCGGTCCATCCCGATCGAGTTGCCGCACAGCGGCACGCTGCGCTCGTTGGGCACGTGCTGCTTGATGAAGTCGAGCGTCAGGCGGCCGGCCTCGTCGAGCGACATCGTGCTCGAGCGGATGGCGTCGAGCAGCCCGCTCTTGGTGTGCATCTCGACCACCACCGAGTCCATCAGCGCGAGTGCATCCTCGGGTTGGTGCACCACCAGGTCGGGGCCCTCGGCGACGATCTCGAGATGGTCGTCGGTGATGAGCGTGGCGATCTCGACGATGGTGTGTCGGTCGGGCTCGAGCCCGGTCATCTCGAGGTCCATCCACACCAGCACGCCGACGAGGCTACGCCACCGACCGGTGAGTACCGTGTCGGTCGTGACGGACGAGATGCCCATCAAGCCCGCGGCCACCGTGATGTTGGTGCGCGACACCGACGACGGCATCGAGGTGTTCATGCTGCGCCGCACCGCCAGCGCTGCCTTTGCCGGCGGCATGTACGTCTTCCCCGGCGGCAAGGTCGACACCGCCGACGGTGACGGCGACGACGCGTATGTGGTGGCTGCGATCCGCGAGTGCTTCGAGGAGGCCGGCGTGCTGTTGGCCGTCGATGCGCACGGCGAGATGGTGGCCGATGGGCACCCGGTGCTCGCGCACCGCCACGACGTCCACCGTGGTGACGTCGACGTGGCCGCGCTGGCCGCCGAGCACGGGCTGCGACTCGCGACCGATCAGCTGCCCTGGGTGAGCCGGTGGATCACACCTCGCCGCGAGACGACCCGTCGGTTCGACGCCAGGTTCTTCGTCGCGGCCAGCCCCGTCGGCCAGACGTCGGTACACGACGATCACGAGACGGTGGAGAGCATGTGGGTGCGCCCGGCGGATGCACTCGAGCGCGGCCGTCGCGGCGACCTGATGCTGATGGCGCCCACGATCGCCAACCTGCAGTTCCTGGCCGACCACGCGGACGTGGAGTCCGCGATGGCCGCAGCGTGGCAGGTGGGAGTTCCCCCGGCGATCACGCCGAAGGTGCGCACCGGTCAGGTGGGGTGGGACGCGGTGGTGGCGCTGCCGGGTGACCCCGACTACGACTCGCTGCCCGACTGAGCGCCGGACGTGGCGGCGCCGCCGGCGTCAGCTGAAGCTGTTGCCGCAGCCGCACGTGCGGCTGGCGTTGGGGTTGGTGATCGCGAACCCCGCCTGGTTGAGCCCGTCCTTGTAGTCGAGCGTGGCGCCGGTGAGCAGTTGCGCCGAGGCGGGGTCGACGACGACCTTGACCGCGCCGAACTCGGCGGTCTCGTCGTCGGTGGCGATGTCGCTGTCGAAGAACATCTCGTACGAGAACCCGCTGCAGCCGCCAGGTCGGACGGCCACGCGCAGCGCCATGGCGACGTCGCCCTCGGCCTCGAGCAGTTCCTTGACCTTGGTGGCGGCGGTGTCGGTGAGGGTGATCACGGTGATCCTCCGGGTCGGCGAGTGGGGTGACGACCGTCGCCGGCCGTCGAGCGGGAGTGTACCCACGAATTACCGTAGCATCGGCTTCGTGATTCCTGCTTCGCCGAGCGACGACGCCGACCACGGGTCGGGCTCCCCCGGTGGGCCGTCCTGCGGCCACGACCACGGCGACGGCCACCACCACGATCACGATCACGACCGCCACGACCACGGTGGCGCCACCGGCTCGCCGCTCGCCCCGGCACCTACCTCGGACGTCGTGCTCGAGCTGTTGCGGGCCGTGATCGACCCCGAACTGGGGGCCGACATCGTGACCCTGGGCATGGTGCCGTTCGTGTCGGTCAGTGAGCTGGGCGATGTCATCGTCGCGGTCAAGCTCACCATCGGTGGGTGCCCGCTGCGGGCGCAGATCAAGCGCGATGTCGAGACCCGCGTCGGGCTGCACCCGGGCGTCAACAGCGTGCACATCAGCTGGGGCGAGATGACGCCCGACGAGCGCAGCGCCGTGATGAGCACCGCCCGTCGGCGTGCCCAGGAGCAGGCGTCGCCGACCGCCGTGCCCGACACGTGCCGCGTCGTCGCCGTGGCGAGCGGCAAGGGTGGTGTTGGCAAGAGCTCGGTGACGGTCAATGTCGCGGCGGCAGTGGCGGCCCGTGGCTTCACCGTCGGGGTGCTCGATGCCGACATCTGGGGCTTCTCCGTCCCGCGGTTGCTGGGTATCGACGAGCCGCTCGAGGCCGAGCGTGTCGAGGGGTCCGACCGGCCGCGCATCATCCCCAATCAGCGCGCCGTCGGCGACGGGTTGCTCAAGGTGGTGAGCACCGGTTTCCTGGTCGAGGAGGACACCGCACTCATGTGGCGCGGCCTCATGCTCACCAAGGCGGTCGAACAGTTCCTCAACGACGTCGAGTGGGGACACCTCGACTACCTGTTCATCGACATGCCGCCGGGGACGGGTGACGTGCAGATGGGCCTCGCGCGCATGCTGCCGCGCACCGACCTGCTCATCGTCACGACGCCGGCACTCGCTGCGCAGAAGGTGGCAGCCCGTGCTGCCGACATGGCACGGCGCAGTTTCCTGCGGGTGTGCGGTGTCGTCGAGAACATGAGCTCGTTCGAGTGCGCGCACGGCGAGCGCTATGCGTTGTTCGGCGAGGGCGGCGGCCGCTCGCTCGCCGAGCAGATCGGCGTGCCGCTGCTGGGCCAGGTCCCCCTCGAGTCAGCGGTCGCGGCGGGCGGCGACAGTGGGCGACCGGTGGCGATCGACGGTGTCGGTCGTGCAGCCGATGCATTCCGCGAGATCGCGGCCAAGGTCGTCACCGACGTGGCGCCGCCGATCCGCATGGACGGCTGTTCGGCGCGCATCGTCGACACGCCGGTGTCGATCCGCCGCGCCTGAGCGCGCCCGCGGGACTCAGGCGAGCAGTGCGTCGAGCCGGTCGCGGAGCTCGCTCGCGTCCCACACGCCGTCGAGGCGGTCGACGATGATGCCCGTCGCGCCGGCGAGGTACAGCACGGGCTCGTAGTCGAGGTGCAGTTGCTCGATCACCGGTGCCGACGTGGTGGCCGCGGCATCGGCGTAGACATCTGCGTGCACCATCGTGACCGTCGCGCCGAGGCGCTCGTGCTCGGCGACGAGGAAGTCGAGACCCGGGCCGCACGCACCGGTCTGGCAGTGCGCTGGCGTGCCCACCACGAAGGCCACCGGCACGCCCTGCTGCAGCGCCTCGGCCAGCGTGACGTCGTGCAGCGGACAGGGGTCGGGTGTGCGCGAGCAGTACGGCTCGACACCACGGTGGTCGTCGACGGTGGGAGTGTCGAGTGCCGGCAGGGCAGCGCCCAGCGACGGCGTGCGCACGTCGGCGACATCCCACACCTCGAACGTCGCGCCGTACCCGTCGTCACCCTCGAGCCGCAGCGTGTGGATGACGGCGCGGTCGAGTGTCGCACGCACCTCCCAGTACGGGATCGCGATGCCCTCGCTGCGGCGGGGGGCCGACACCTCGGCGACGCGTTCGCCATCGAACGTCTCGATCCAGCCGGTCAGCACATCGGGTCCGGCGGTCAGCAGGTTCTGCCCGTCGGTCAGCGACACCGGCAGCCGCACCTCACCGGGCGTGAAGAGGTTGAGGTTGGGGAAGCGCTGCACGAGCCCGTACCCGTCGAGCGTGGTCTCGGGGGCGAGCGCCGTGCCGTCCGACCCCGTCGCGCCGTCCGAGCCGCACGCGGCCAGCAGCGCTGCGCCGCCGACTGCGCCGCCCACGGCGGCCAGCAGGCTGCGCCGGCTGACGAGCCGTGGGCTCCCGGCGATCAGCGTGTACCCGTGGCCGGGCGTGGGGAGAGGGCGTCGAACACGGCTCATGGACGGCACGGTAGTGGCGTTGCGTGTCGGCAGGGCAGCGTGCCAAGGTGACACGAATGACGACGTCGGGCACTTCATCGTCGTCGGGTGCGGTGTCGTTCGTGCTCGACGGTCGACCGGTGTCGGTCGAGCCAGTCGAGGGTGCCGGTCCCGCCGGCCTCGGCACGCTGCTCGAGGTACTGCGCGACCGACTTGGTGTGCGGTCGGTGAAGGACGGCTGCAGCCCGCAGGGGCAGTGCGGGTGCTGCACCGTGTGGGTCGACGGCCAGCCCCGCGTGTCGTGCGTGACGCCGGCGTCGCGTGTGGCAGGTCGCGACGTCACCACGGTCGACGGTCTCGTCGACGCAACGTCGTGGTGCGAACGACTGTGTGATGCGGGTGGCACGCAGTGCGGCTTCTGCACGCCGGGCATCATCATGCGACTCGCAGCACTGGCACCCGAACAGCGCACCGACGACCGCGTCCGGCAGGCGCTGCTCGCACACATGTGCCGGTGCACCGGGTGGCAGACCGTGGTCGAGGCTGCGACCACGACCGACGACCAGCGGCCTGCGGGGAGAGACGGCGCGGCAGCATCGCGCCGGGCGGCGATCGAGGGTGGCGCGCCCCAGGTGGTCTCCGCCGGCGTGGCTGCGGGCGGCGGTGGCTTCCCCGCCGACTCGGCACCCGTTGACGCGTGGCACGCGGTGCGCGCCGCCGACGGCGAGTGGCATGTCGCGCCGCCGCTGGGCGCGGCGCGGGCGGCGGCGGGCCA
>JBMSSR010000166.1:0-6177 GCA_049424465.1 Ilumatobacteraceae bacterium | reverse complement strand
CCGAGGGGCCGATGAACGCGGTGATCTCGCGCTGGCGGATGTCGAGGCTCACGTCGCGTACGGCCCGGAAGTCGCCGTAGTACACCGACAAGTCGCGCGTACGGAACACCGACGACTCGTTCGGCGTAGTGAGGCTGCCGTCCGGCGATGCTGCATCGGTCATCGTTGTCTGCTCCTCGTGGAACGTCGGGGTCGCCGTCTGGCGGGAAGTCTCGGTCACGACTGCCGACGCCGTTCGAATCGGTTGCGCAGCACGATCGCCGCCGCATTGAGTACGAGCACCATTCCCAGCAGGGCCACGATGGCGGCTGCATTGAGGTCCTCGAACGTCAGGCCAGTGCGCTTGCCCGGCGTGTTGGGGTTGTTCGCCCAGCCGTAGATGACGATCGGCATCGCAGTGAACTTGCCGCGCAGGTGCTCGATGAAGGACGTCCCCGGCGCCGAGGCGAGCCGACCGGTGATCGCCCCGATCAGCAACAGCGGCGCGGCCTCGCCGAGCGCACGTGCCACTGCGAGCATCGTGCCCGTCAGGATGCCCGGGGCCGCGTACGGCAGCACATGATGACGTGTGGTCTCCCAGCGAGTGCCGCCGATGCCATAGCCGGCCTCGCGCAGTCCGGTTGGCACAGCGCGGATCGACTCAGCCGTGGTGATGATGATGATCGGCAGCACGAGGACCGCCATCGTGATGCCCGCTGAGATGACGCTGCGCCCACCGGTCACCGGGGCGAGCGCCTTCACGAACACCACCAGACCGAGGATGCCGTAGACGACGCTGGGGACACCGGCGAGATTGCGGATGTTGAGCTGGATGAACGTGGTCAGACGCCCAGGGCGTGCGTACTCCTCGAGGTACACCCCTGCCGCAATGCCGATGGGGAACGCGATCACCACCACGAACGCGGCGATCATCAACGAGCCCCAGATGCCCTGGCTGATGCCGACCCGGTCGGGGTTCGAGCCCATCTCGTTCGTCCAGAAGCCCGTACTGCGGGCGCTGAAGACGGGAATCGCCGCGCTGACGACGTCCCACATCAGCAGCGTCAGCATGAGCAGTGCGACGAGGAGGCACGCGAGCAGGGCGGCGGCGAACAGCATTCCCGCCACGTCGCGCTTGCCGCCGGTGAGCGACGCGTGGACTGCCTCGCGGCTGCTGCCGATGGAGGACGACGTGACGGCCACCGCGTGTCCTAGTACTGCGTGCGCACCCGGCGCACGATGCGGCCTGCGGCCACGTTGAGGAGAAAGGTCATCACGAACAGGACGGCACCCACGAGGAACAGGCTCTGGAACGCGAGTCCGCTGCCCACCATCTGGTCGCTGCCCTGCGCGAGTTGCGCCATTGACGCCGTCATCGTCAGGCCGGGCTCGCGGGGGTCGAGCACACGTGGCGCCGAGCCGAGGCGGCCCGATGCCAGTGCCGCGACCATCGTCTCGCCGATCGCGCGCGAGATCGAGATGATGAGCGCAGCCACAATGCCCGACACCGCAGCCGGCAGCACGACCTTGATCGTGGTGGTGCTCCGCCGGGCACCGAGTCCGGTGCTGGCCTCGCGCATCGAGCGCGGCACGGCGCGCAGTGCGTCCTCGCTGACCGACGCCATCAGCGGCGTCACGAGCAGGCCGACCGCGACACCGGTGACCAACAGGCTCGTCGCCTGGGGGGTGCCGAACAGCGGCTGCACGATGTCGGGCCCGAGCAGCCGTAGCGCGAAGAAGCCGAACACGACGCTGGGGATGCCGGCCAGCACCTCGAGGGTCGGCTTGAGCCACCGTCGCGCACGGGGTGACGCGTACTCGGCCAGATAGACCGCCGAGCCGAGGCCCAGTGGTGCCGCCACCACCATGGCGACGAGCGAGACGATGACCGTGCCGAGCAGGATCGTCAACAGGTCGAACCGGTCGCGGCGCGGGTCCCAGCTCGGCACGTCGCCGTGGTCGAGAAGACCACCCCAGCCGAGCTGATCGACCATCCCGTGGAGGAACGTCCACGCCTCGCGGAACAGCGTCCACACGATTGCGGCACTGATGACGATCGACAGCGCCGCGGCGACGAACAGCAGCACCCGCATGGCGGCGTCGACGCGCACTCGTCGCGGGTTGCCGCGCAGGTCACCGACGGTGAGGGCGCTGGGTGGCGTGCTGACAGGGGTCATGAAGATCCGGGTGCGGGGACCGGGCCAGTACCCGGTCCCCGCATCCTAGGAGGTCAGGCCTTGGCGGCGTCCCACGCCTCGACCGAGGCGGTGAGGCGATCGGCCGGCAGCGTGATGTAGCCGGCCTCGGCCACCTTGGCGATGCCCGCCTCGCTGAGGAACAGGTCGACGTACGAGCCGATCGCCGGGTTCTCGGCGAGCGCGTTGAGGCTGACATACATGTACAGCGAGCGGCTGAACGGGTAGCTGCCGTCGGCGATCGACTCGTCGCTCGGCGCCACGCACCCGTCGCCGCCATCGATGCTGATCGCCTTCATCGACTCGCCCTCGGCCTGGAAGAAGGCGTAGCCCACCCAGCCGAGGCTGGTGTCGCTGGCCTCGATGCCGTCGACGATGAGGTTGTCGTTCGGGCTGGCGGTGTAGTCGCTCCGGGTCGTGTCCTCGGTACCGCGCTCCTCGGCGATCTTCTTGATCGCGAACTCGACGAAGGTGTCGTACGTGCCGCTCTCGGGGCCGGGACCGGTGATGGACAGCGGGGCGTCCGGCAGGTTGGCGTAGGCCGAACCGAGCTCACCCGCAATCGCGTTCGCGTCCGCCCACGAGTCGAAACCCTCCGACTCGGGACCGACGAGCGCGTACAGCGCCGCCTTGTCGAGGCACTCGACTGCCGAGTTGTTCGGGCTCGTCGCGACCGTCAGGCCATCGATCCCGATCTCGATCTCGACATACTCGATGCCGGCATCGGCGCACAGCGCGGCCTCTTCGTCCTTGATCGTGCGCGAGGCATTGCTGACATCGGCCTCGCCGGCGCAGAACTTCTTGAAGCCGTCACCCGTACCGGGACCCTCGACGGTGACCGCCAGCTGGCCGCCGCTCTGCTCGTCAGCGAGCTCGCTGACGAGCACTGCGATGGGCTCGACGGTCGACGAGCCGGTGACGAAGACCTCGCCCGAGGCCAGGTCGCCCGCAGGTGCCGTCGTGTCCCCGGTGGTGACCGAGGCATCACCGGACGGCGCCGAGGTGTCGGACGCACCTTGATCGCTGCCGCACGCCGACGCGACGAGTGCGAGGCCGACGACCGAGGCGGCCAGCAGTCGCTTCTTGGGGGTGTTCACGGATGTGTCTCCTCAGGGTTGGTGGAACAACGGGGCCGACCGTAGGGAACCAACATGACGGGACACCCAGCACAGGGTGAACGCCGGGTGAACAGTCACCGAACGGCACGACACATCGACCCGTTCGCACCGGGACCGGCGGCGAGCGGTACCGCACGCTGCCGCCCGATCACTCAGCGTTCATCGACGCGGGGCGAGTCTCAGGATCGCTGGCGGTCGACGACCCAGCGGTAGAAGCGCTCCTGCGCATCGCCGTCGTCGAACATCAGCGGCCCCTGCCGCCGCCAGTGCCCATCGGGCCCGAGTTCGTGGCAGACCACATCGTCGGCCAGCAGTCCGTCGAGCACCCGGTCGAGCCAGTCGCGGTGCTTGGGGTGCACCACCGGCACCAGCACCTCGACGCGACCGTCGAGGTTGCGGCCCATCCAGTCGGCGCTGCCGATCAGGAAGAGCGGCCCGTCAGCGTCCCCGTGGCCGAACCGGACGATGCGCGAATGCTCGAGGTAGCGGCCGAGGATGCTGCGCACCCTGATGTTCTCGCTCATCCCCGGCACACCCGGCACGAGACAGCAGATACCGCGGGTCACGAGGTCGATGCGCACACCCGCAGTGCTCGCCGCGTAGAGCGCCTCGATCATCTCGGGGTCGGTGAGCGAATTGAGCTTGACCGAGATCCGACCCTCGGCGCCGAACCCTGACTCGTTCTCGATGAGGTCGAGCAACTGCTGGCGCATGTCGCGCGGTGCCACCACCAGCGAGCGGAACTGGACGTTGCGGCTGTAGCCAGTGAGGTGATTGAACAGCTGGGTGACGTCCTCGCCCACTGCCGGGTCACACGTCAGGAAACCGACGTCCTCGTACAGACGCGCCGTCCGCGAGTTGTAGTTGCCCGTGCCGATGTGGCAGTAGCGACGCAGCCCGTCATCGTCGTTGCGCACCACCAGCGCGCACTTGGCGTGCGTCTTCAGGCCGACCAGCCCGTAGACGACGTGCACGCCCGAGCGCTCGAGCACTCTCGCCCACCCCACGTTGGTGGCCTCGTCGAAGCGGGCCTTCAGCTCGACCAGCACCGCCACCTGCACCCCGCGCTCGGCCGCACGCATGAGGCTGCGCGCGATCGGGCTGTCGCCCCCAGCGCGGTACAGGGTCATCTTGATGCTCTGCACCTTCGGGTCGTCAGCCGCTTGCGAGATGAACGCCTCGACGCTGCTGGCGAAGCTCTCATAGGGATGGTGCACGAGCAGCGGGCGCTCGCGGATGACCGAGAAGATGCTGCGGTCCTGCGACTCCGCCCGCAGCACCCGCCCCGCCGTCACCGGGGTCCAGGCCGCGTCCTTGAGGTGCGGCAGGTCGAGCGCGTGCAGCTGGAACAGACAGGTCAGGTCGAGCAGCGCGCGGTGCACCGTGACGTCACCCGAGCCCAGGTCGAGCTCGCGCGACAGCAGGTCGAGCATCTCGTCGCTGATCCCCTCGCGAACCTCGAGCCGCACGGCACGACCGAACCGGCGGCGGCGCAACTCCATCTCGACCGCCACGAGCAGGTCGTCGGCCTCCTCCTCCTCGAGGGTGAGGTCGGCGTTGCGCGTGACGCGGAAGAACGCATGTTCCTCGACGATCATGCCGACGAACAGCTGGTGCAGCTGGGCGGCGATGATCTCCTCGACGGGCACCCACCGACGACCGTCGGGCAGCGCCACGAGGCGCGGGAACACGTTGGGGATCTTGACCCTGGCGAAGCGTCGCTCGCCCGTGTCGGGGTCGCTGACCATCGCCGCGAGGTTGAGGGCGAGGTTCGAGATGTACGGGAACGGGTGCGCGGGGTCGACCGCCAGCGGGGTGAGCACCGGGTAGATGCGCTGCTCGAAGTACGAGATGAGCCACAGGTGGTCGTGAGGACCCAGCCGGTCCCACGTGACCATCTCGATGCCCTCGTCGGCGAGCGCTGGGAGGAGCACGTCGAACACCACGCGTTCCTGGTCGCGGACCATCGCGCTGGCCGCGGCACCGATGCCGTCGAGCTGCGACTGGGCCGACAGACCGTCGGGGGCCGGCATCGTGATGCCGACTGCCACCTGATCCTTCAGCGCGGCCACACGGACCTGGAAGAACTCGTCGAGGTTCGACGAACAGATGGCGGCAAATTTCAGGCGCTCGAGCAGCGGAATGCCCTGCTCCTCGGCGAGCGACAGGACACGCCGGTTGAAGGCGAGCCAGCTGAGCTCACGGTTCACGAGGCGCACGGACACGCCCCGACACTACCGATCGCTGCACGAAGGTGGGGCGGAGCCCCGACGCCCCACGACGGCGGGCAACGACCCGCCGTGGCGTCGTCAGTCGTCGGACTCGGCGACGCCGAGGTCCCACTCGATGCTGATGCGCTCGCGCTCGGCATCGCGGACGATGCGCTCGCGGTTGCGGCGGAACTGCGGGTCGTTGTGGGGCAGCAGCACCAGACGGGCCAGCACACGAGCGCGGAACTCGTCGATGAGCGTGCGGTCGCCGTAGTCGGCGTAGACCTCCCAGTGCGGCGACACGGGGCCGAGGTACACGATGCGGGCGTGGGCCCGCGGCGGCTCGTTGGCGATGTCGGTCATGAGGGTCTCCTGCGGTCGCGCCTTGCGGCAACGGTCCGGCGAGTGTACCCCGACCTCCCCGCGCACCGGCCCCGCACCGCACCGCCCAGCCCCTCACACCTGCGACGGAGGGACCGGACGGCCGGCGCCGGGCGTGACATGCGACCGCGGCGGGCGGGACAACAGGTCGCCCACACGAGCTGACAGGCGTGTCAAGATGACCGGTACGGGAACCGAAGGTCGGAGCCGGTCGTCAGGGCAGTAGTGCCTCGTACGGCCCCGTGACGGCCACTCGGAACGTGCGGGCGCACCAACCCGGCGGCGGGCCCCCCC
>JBMSSR010000165.1:0-6194 GCA_049424465.1 Ilumatobacteraceae bacterium | reverse complement strand
ACGCCCCGAACAGGTCGAACTGATCCTCGGGCGCCGACGGGAACAGGCTCGGGAATCGCAACTGCGTGCTGCCCACTGCAGAGCTCGGCAGTTGCTGGCCACCCCAGATGGCGCCCGACAGCCAGTTGAGGAACGTGAACAGCCCGAGCGTCACGATGAACACGGCGAACGGGGACTTGCGTGACACCGGCCGGACGAGCGCCACCTCGGACACGGCGCCGACCGCGAAGCCGACGCACATGCCGAGCAGCAGTGCGATCCACACGGGGATCCCCCACTCGCCGAACTGGTACACGGAGTACGTCGAGAAGAGCGCCATCTCGCCCTGCGCGAAGTTGAGATGGCCGGTGCCCCGGTAGACGATGACGAGACCGAGCGCGATGAGCGCGTACACGCTTCCGTAGCTGAGCCCGTCGACGAGTCGTTGCAGCAGTGTCTCCATCAGAACCCCAAGTACGCCTTGCGGATCGAATCGTCCGCGCTCAGCTCGGCGGCGCTGCCACTGGCGACGATGCGGCCCGTCTCGAGCAGGTAGACCCGGCTGGCGATGCCCATCGCAAGGTTCGCGTTCTGCTCGACGAGCAGCACGGCGAGGCCCTCGGTGCGGTTGAGCTCGCCGAGCACCGAGAAGAGCTCCTGAGTGATGATGGGTGCCAGGCCGAGGCTCGGCTCGTCGCACAGCAGCAGCGACGGGTGACTCATCAGTGCGCGGGCGATGGCCAGCATCTGCTGCTCGCCACCGCTGAGGCTGCCGGCCCGCTGGCCACGCCGCTCGGCCAGTCGCGGGAACACACCGAACCACCGGTCGACATCGGCTCGCACCGAGGCGCTGCCGTGACGGGTGTAGGCGCCGGCCAACAGGTTGTCCTCGACCGACAGCTCGGGGAACGTGCCGCGACCCTGTGGCACCTGGGCGATCCCGGCGCGCACGATCTGGTCGGGCGACGACCTGGTGATCGACTGCCCCTTGAACTCGACCGTGCCGTGCCGTGCGATGAGGCCACTGATCGCACGCATCGTGGTCGTCTTGCCGGCACCGTTCGCGCCGAGCATGACGACCAACTCACCCTCGCCGACCTCGAGGCTGATGCCATCGAGCACGTTCACCGGCCCGTACCCCGCGCGCAGGTCGCCGACTCGCAGCAGGCTCATGCCGACGTCCCCAGGTAGGCAGCGATCACCGCAGGATCCTGCTGCACCTCGGCCGGCGTGCCGTCGGCGATCTTGCGGCCGAACTCCATCGCGACGACTCGGTCGCTGATGCCCATCACCATCGACATGTGGTGCTCGACGAGCAGTACGGTGAGCCCGTACCGATCGCGGATGCGCCGCACCGTGAGCGCGAGTTCGTCGACCTCGCCATGGGTGAGGCCGCTCGCTGGCTCGTCCATCAACAGGAACGTCGGCCGTGACGCGAGCGCCCGCGCGATCTCGAGCCGCTTGAGCGTGCCGAACGGCAGGCCCATCGCCGGCCGGAACGCGAGCGCGCCGAGCCCGAGATCGTTGAGCAGGTCACCGGCGAAGTCGCGCGTCGCCCGGTTCTCCCTCGCCGCACCGAGACGCAGCACCGCACGGGTGAAGCCGACCTTGCCCTGGCTGTGCGCGCCCACCATCACGTTCTCGAGCAGCGTCATCGTCGGGAAGAGGGCGAGGTTCTGGAACGTGCGTGCGATGCCGAGCCGGGCGATGCCGTGCGCCGGCACCTCGAGCAGCTCGGCGCCGCGGAACCGCACCGAGCCCTCCTGCGGGTCGTAGATGCGGCTGACCACGTTGAACATGGTGGTCTTGCCTGCGCCGTTGGGTCCGATGAGGCCGCAGATATGGCCCTCGACGATGTCGAAGGAGAGCCCGTCGAGCGCCACGACGCCACCGAAGCGCATCGTGACGTCGCGGACCTGCAGGATTGCCCGGGACGGCCCGTTCGCCACCACCGGCTCGGCTGCACTCACACGCGTTCCCCTCTGTCGTCGTGGTGCGCTGCACCGTAGTCGGTCGGGCGGACACGGTCGTCCGGCCACCGACGAGTCAGGTCATTCGTGCCAGTCGAGCACGACCCGCATCGTGCTGTCGAACTGTTCGAACGACATCGACGACTTGGTGCCGACGATCAGTTCGGCATCGGCACCGACGAGATGACGCAGCTGGCCGGGCTCGTCGACCACGGCCCGGTAGATGGTGTCGGCGACCGCCTGCGGGTCGGCAGGCTCGCCGTTGACGAGCGTGCGCTGCGCTGCGCGGAACTGCTGCCACCGCCGGTACTCGTCGGTGTCGGGGGTCATCGCCGCGGCGTGGAAGCCCTTGGCACCGAGCTGCGTCGCGAACTGCCCGGGCTCGACGATGCGTACACGCACGCCGCGCTGCGACAGCTCGAAGTGCATCGCCTCGCTGAGCGCCTCGACCGCATGCTTGCTCGCCGCATACAGGCCGCTGTACGGCGCACCGACGAACCCCGCGACCGACCCGACGTTGACGATCGTGCCCCCACCATGAGCGAGGAAGTGCGGCACGATCTCGCGGGCGACACGCACGATGCCGGTGACGTTGGTGTCGAACTGCCGGGCGACCTCGTCGTCGGCCAGCAGGTGCACCGCGCCGAACACCTCGATGCCGGCGTTGTTGACGACCGCGTCGAGCCGACCGCACCGCTCGATCGCCGCAGCGACCGCAGCCCGGACGCTGTCGCTGTCACACACGTCGAGCGCCCGCTCGTCGATGGCCATCCCCGCAGCTGCCGCGGTGACGAGGCGTTCGGACGAGCCGGGGCGGCGCATCGTGGCGACCACGTGCCAGCCATTGCGGGCGAAGGTGAGCGCAGCGAGCTCGCCGAATCCGCTGCTGCACCCAGTGATGAGGACTGACGGCATGTGACGACCTGTCTCCCGGTGCAGCGACGTTCAGTCGATGAGCTCGCGCAGCGTCTCGACCGTCTTGACGAGGTCGCCACCCACAGGCGTGATCGAGAGCATCGTGACACCGGCCTCCTTGTAGGCGGCGATGCGCTCCTTCACGAACCCCTTCGGCCCGACGAGGTTGGTGTTGCGCAGCATCTCGGCGGGCACCTTTGCGGCCGCCTCGTCCTTCTTGCCCGACAGGTAGAGGTCTTGGATCTCGATCGCCTCGTCCACGTAGCCGTACTTCTGGAAGATCGTGTTGTAGAAGTTCTTGTCGCGGGCACCCATGCCCCCGACGTAGAGCGAGACCTGGGGGCGGGCGAAGTCGAGGATGCGGTCGCCGGCATCCCCGGTGAGGCTCTCGTCGATCGCCAGCATGCCGCCGGCCGAGATCTGCAACTGGCCGAGCGACGGGTCACGCTTGGCGAGGCCCTTCTTCAGTTCGTTGCCCCACACCTGGTGGAACTTCTCGGGGTCGAAGAAGATCGGCAGCCAGCCGTCGGCGTACTGCGCGGTCGCGGTGACGCTGAGGCCCATCAGGCTCGCCCACCAGATCGGGATGTCGGGGCGCACCGGACGGTCACCGGGATTGATGATCTTCAGCGGCTTGCCGAGACCGGTGCCCTCGCCGGCCGGCAGTGGCACGTCGACGGTCTGGCCGTGGAACTCGAACTTCTCGTCACGCTTCCAGATCATGCGGCACGACTCGATGTATTCGCGGATGCGCACCATCGGCTTGTCGTACCTGACGCCGTGGAAGCCCTCGATCACCTGCGGGCCCGAGGCACCGAGGCCGAGGATGAACCGTCCACCGCTGACGTAGTCGCAGCCGGCAGCAGTCATCGCCATCAGCGCGGCGGTGCGGCTGTACACGTTGACGATGCCGGTGCCGATCTGCAGGCGGGTCGTCTTCGCCGCGAGGTAGCCCACCTGGCTGATGGCGTCGACGCTGTACGCCTCGGGGATCCACACGACGTCGAGGCCCGCCTTCTCGAGCGCGACGATGCGCTCGACCCCCTCGTGGAAGCCGCCCGAGTAGCCCATCATTGTCGACAGTTTCATGGCATCGACCCTACGCCGGTCGGGCGGGCCCGCCACGATCGGGAGGTGGCGCGAGGCGGTGCCCCACCGGCTCGTCAGCCGTTGAGGTTGCCGGAGCGGAAACCCTCGAGGTCGAGGGTGACATAGCGGTAGCCCTGCGACGACACCGCGTGCACCACCTGTTCGCGCAGCGCCAGCACAGTCTCGAGGTCGTCGAGCGGCACCTCGAGCCGCGCCGTGTCGCCGTAGTGGCGGACTCGTAGCTGGCGCAGGCCGAGACGGCGGAGCGCCGACTCGGCACGGTCGACCTGGCCGAGCAGGCCGACGGTGACCTCGGTGCCGTACGGCACGCGGCTCGCGAGGCACGCCATCGCCGGCTTGTCCCACGTGCGGAGCCCGAGCGCTCGCGATGCCTCGCGCACGTCCGCCTTGGTGAAGCCAGCGACGACCAACGGGAACTCGGCACCTGCCTCGGCAGCGGCCTTCTGCCCGGGCCGATGGTCGCCGAGGTCGTCGAGGTTGACGCCGAGTACCACCGTCGCATCCTCGGCGACGGCGATCGGCCCGACGACATCCATCAGTTCCGCCTTGCAGTGGAAACAGCGGTCGCTGTCGTTGAGCCGGTACGCCGCCCGTTCCATCTCGTGCGTCGTGACCGGTGTCCAGCGCAGGCCCCACTCGTCGGCGAGCGAGCGGCACTCGCGCTCCTCGTCACCTGCGAGGGACGGTGACACGGCAGTGACCGCATGGGCGCGGTCGCCGAGCACGTCGTGCGCGACCGCGGCGAGGAATGCGGAGTCGGCACCGCCGCTGAACGCCACGACGACCCGGCCCAGCCGCGCCAGTTCGGCGCGCAGCCGGTCGACCCGTTCGTCCATGCCCGGCACGCTACCGACGGCTGCATGCGTCGGCCGCGCCCGCGGACCGATCCCTCGGCCGTGGTGCCCGCCGCACCAGAGGGGGCGGTGTACCGTCCGCCGCCATGGCACACGCCCGGCGCTTCCGGTTCGGGGTCGAGATGATGGCTCCCTT
The DNA here is from genome assembly GCA_049424465.1 of Ilumatobacteraceae bacterium. Classification (GTDB taxonomy): domain Bacteria; phylum Actinomycetota; class Acidimicrobiia; order Acidimicrobiales; family Ilumatobacteraceae; genus UBA668. Next base: position 1,230 of record JBMSSR010000165.1, on the reverse strand, counting down.
CGACGGCATGACGTGGGCCGAATCGGCCCGTCACCTCGAGGACCTCGGGTACTCGACACTGTTCGCACCCGACCACCTGCACGAGGGCTATGGGCCCATCACTGCGATGGCGAGCGCGGTGATGGTCACCGAGTCGCTCGTCGTCGCCCCCGCCGTGCTGGCGGCCGACTTCCGCCACCCGGCGTTCCTCGCACGCGAGCTCAGCTCGATCGATGTCCTGTCGGGCGGTCGGCTGGAGGTCGGGCTCGGTGCCGGCTACCAGACGATGGACTACGACAAGTCGGGCCTGCCGATGGACCCGCCCGGCGTCCGCGTCGACCGCCTCATCGAGCACGTCGCCGTCCTGAAAGGTCTGTTCAGACCCGGCCCCTTCTCGTTCCGCGGCCAGCACTACACGATCACCGACCTCGACAGCATCCCCACACCCCACCGCGACGGTGGTCCGCCGATCTTCGTCGCGGGTGGTGGTCGGCGCATGCTCGAGTTCGCTGCGCGCGAGGCCGACATCGTCGGCGTCAACGTGCACCTCGCCACCAGCGCGGCGCGTCGCGGACCCACCGACGGGCTCGCCGCGAGCGTCGACGAGCGGTTCGACTGGATCCGGTCGGCAGCAGGCGACCGCTTCGACGACCTCGAGTTCCACGCCTGGTGCGGTGTCGCACGGGTCACCGACGACGCCGGACGCGTGCTCGAACGACTTCGTGCACGATTCGACGGCAGCGACGACGACATCCTCGGCTCGCCACTGGTGATGGTCGGCACCGTCGACGAGATCGCCGACCGACTCGTCGCACGTCGCGACCGGTGGGGCTTTTCGTACTTCACGGTGCTGCAGGAGGTTGCCGAGAACTTCGCGCCCGTCGTGCAGCGACTCGCCGGCCGCTGAGCCGCACACCGCTGTCCTGCCGGTCGCGCGGTGAGGGACGTTCGTCCCTCCCCCGCTGCGCCGCACGGACCTAGGGTGTGCCCAGAGGCAGGGCCGTCCTCGGCGGCCCCGTCATGGAAAGGACCAGTCGATGTTCCGTCTCGGGCTTCCCCTCCTGGTGATCGTGATCGGTGTCGTGGTCGGGGTGTCGTTCTCTCGCGGCAGGTCGAGCGCTCACCGTGACCGGCCCGGCCCCATCGACGCCACCGTGTCGACGACGTCACCGGCCGCCCCACCCGTCGGCCTCGACACCTCCCAGGCGGCCGCCGAGCCGTCCTCTGCCGGTCGGGGTGCGGCCGCCGGGG
>JBMSSR010000164.1:0-6263 GCA_049424465.1 Ilumatobacteraceae bacterium | reverse complement strand
GGCGCCCCGCCATGCGGGCGGCGAACTCGGCGCCGCGGTCGCCGGCGAACACGAGGTGGGTGTGGCTGTCGACGAATCCCGGCACCACACATCGGCCGTGTGCGCTGATGCGCCGGTCGGCGACCTGTCCGGCAGCACCGACCGACACGACACGACCCCCCTCGAACACCACCGAGGCATGGCGAACCAGGCCGAGCGGCCCCTCACCGAGCGCGGGGTCGTTGGTGACCAGCACACCGATGTCGTCGACCACCATCGTGCCGTCGGTCGGATTCACCCGAACACCTCCTGGATCGACGAACCGAGTTCGCGCACGACGTCGATCGAGACGTGCCGGCCCTCGTCGACGACGAGTCGCCCGTCGACCACGACCGACCGGACGTCGGCGGCCGTCGCGGCGAACACCACGGTGGCCAGTCGGGCGATCGCCGAGGTGCCCGCCGTGCGGACCGACTCCATCGACACCGCGACCAGATCGGCGCGTTGCCCCACAGCAATGCGGCCGGCGTCGTGCCAGCCGAGTGAGCCGTGGCCCGCCTCGGTGGCGGCGCGCAGCAGCGAGGCGGCATCGTGCGATCCGCGCACGTTCGTGGCGAGCCGCTCGTCGAGCTCGACCGCCCGCGCCTCCTCGAGCAGGTCGATGACGGCATGCGAGTCGCTCCCGAGCGACAACCCGGCACCGGCGGCCAGCAGGCGCGCGGCGGGTCCGATACCGTCGGCGAGATCGCGTTCGGTCGTCGGGCAGAAACAGCACGTGCAACGGGCACCGCCGAGCAACGAGATGTCGGTGTCGGTGAGGTGGGTGGCGTGCACCGCGGAGAACGACTGGCCGAGTGCGCCGGCATCAGCGAACACCTGCGTCGGCGTCGAGCCGTGCGCAGCGTGACACTGCTCGTTCTCGGCAGGCTGCTCGCTGAGGTGCGTGTGCAGCACCATCGACCGCTCGGCGCTGAACGATGCGACCGCCGCGATCGCCGTCGGGTCGACGGCGCGCACCGAGTGCACAGCGGCACCGACCCGGCAGTGCGGACCCTGGAGCGTCGCGGCTGCCTCGACCCTCGTCGCCCATCGCTCGACCGAGCCATCGGAGAATCGCTGCTGCACCTCGTTGGGCGCGAGGTAGTCGCCCTCGGCGCTCAGACCGCCGTGCAGGTAGCACGTGTCGAGCAGGGTGATGCGGATGCCGGCCGCTGCAGCGGCCTCGACGAGCGATTGTCCCAACGCGTTGGGATCGTTGTACGACCGCCCGCCGGTGTCGTGATGCAGATAGTGGAACTCGCCGACACACGTGACACCGGCCAGCGCCATCTCGGCGAATGTCGCACGGGCCAGGCGGTGGTACGTGTCGGGCTGCAGCCTCGAGGCGGCGGCGTACATCTGCTCGCGCCACGTCCAGAACGAACCGGTGCCCACCTGTGTGCGACCGCGGAGCGCGCGGTGGAACGCATGGCTGTGCGCGTTCGCGAGCCCCGGCAGCACGACGCCGTGGAGCGCCACCGCACCCGCCGGGCGCTGCACGCCGACCTCGACGGCGCCAATGACACCGCCATCGACGGTCACCAGCACGGCATCGTCGACGGTGTCACCACCCAGCCATGCCGACTCGCACCAGTAGGCCGTGCTCACGACCCCACGCGCTCCACGAACGCCGAGATGCGCTCGATGAACGCGGCGCGGTGGAACCGCTCGAACTGCTCCCACGTGGTGAGGCTGCGCGTGTCGTGCACACGGTCCAGGAACAGCAGCCCGTCGAGGTGGTCGATCTCATGCTGGAACGTGCCGGCGGTGAGCCCCCGCTTGACCTCGTCGTGCTCGACGCCGTGCCGGTCGAGGTACCGCACCCGGATGTTCACGTGACGCATCACGTTGCCGCGCATGTTGGGCACCGACAGGCACCCCTCGTTCACCTCGACCAGGTCGTCGTCGAGGAACTCGATGACCGGGTTGACCACGACGGTCAACGGGATCGGCGGCTTGTACGGGTAGCGGGGGTTCTTGGTGACCTCGATGGTGGTGATGCGCACGAGCTCGCCGACCTGCGGGGCGGCGATGCCGGCACCGTTCGCGGCGTGCATCGTGTCGATCAGGTCGTCGATCAGCTGCTGCATCTCAGCCGATGCCAGCTCGTCCGGCGTGATCTCACGCGACCGCTCGCGCAGCAACGGGTTGCCGACATGGAGGATCTCGCGTACGCTCATGTGGCTTCCCACAGTACGGGGAACAGCGGATGGTCGAGGGGAGCCCCGTCGGGCAGTTCGTCGACGAGCCCGGGGAACGGGGGCGACGTGATCCACGGGCGCACCGCGTGCACCATGTCGTCGCCGAGGAACCGCACGGACAGGACGCGGCGACGGTGCTGCCCGCTGACGCCGCCCGACCCGTGGACCGTGAGCATGTGGAAGAACACGACATCGCCCGGCTCGAGCTGCCAGCCCAGTACCGGATACCGCTCGGGATCGGCGGCGAAGTCAGGCATCTCGGCGAGCGCACCCTCGGGGAACCACTTCGCCTGCCCGTCGAGGAACGAGCGCGGCATGAACCACGGGCCGAGATGCGTGCCGGCGATGAACTCGAGGGTGCTCTCACGCGCCACCGGGTCGACCGGGCACCACATGCTGATGTTCTGACGGCCCGCCACGTTGTAGTACGGGATGTCCTGGTGCCACGGCGTGCGCTGCCGGGTGTTGGGCTCCTTCACGAGCAGGTGGTCGTGATAGAGCCGCACGCACTGTGCCCCCATCAGCTCGCCGGCGAGCCGACCCGCTGCGGACTGCCGGATGAAGCGCTCCATCGCAGGCAGCCGCTGCCAGTTGCAGAAATCCTCGACGAAGGCACCGTCGTCGGCGCCACTCGCCCGCTTCGCCAGCGGCGACAGCGACGCAAGGTTCTCGTCGATGGCCTGGCGCGCGAGCGCCACCTCGTCGGCCGAGAACGCGCTGCGCACGCACACCGCTCCGTCGCGCCAGAAGTCGCCCTCGACGCGCATGTCAGCCCTCGAGCATCGGCACGCGCACACCGCGCTCGTGTGCGACGTCGACCGCGATGTCGTAGCCGGCATCCGCGTGCCGGATGACACCCATGCCCGGATCGCTGAGCAGCACCCTCGACAGCTTCTCCCCCGCCAGGTCGGTGCCGTCGGCGAGGCACACCATGCCCGCGTGGATGCTGCGGCCGATGCCCACCCCACCGCCGTGGTGGATGCTCACCCAGCTCGCGCCACTGCTGGTGTTGACCAGCGCGTTGAGCAGTGGCCAGTCGGCGATCGCGTCGGACCCGTCGAGCATCGCCTCGGTCTCGCGGTACGGCGACGCCACCGAGCCGGAGTCGAGGTGGTCGCGCCCGATCACGATCGGCGCCTTCAGCTCGCCGCGCCGCACCATCTCGTTGAAGCGCAGGCCGAGGCGGTGCCGCTCGCCGTAGCCGAGCCAGCAGATGCGTGCCGGGAGTCCCTGGAAGGCGACCCGCTCGCCCGCCATCTCGATCCAGCGGCGCAGCCCCTCGTCCTCGGGGAACTCCTCGAGCACGGCACGGTCGGTGGCAGCGATGTCGGCCGGGTCGCCGCTCAGCGCCACCCAGCGGAACGGGCCCTTGCCCTCGCAGAACAGCGGGCGGATGTACGCAGGCAGGAAGCCCGGGTAGTCGAACGCCCGCTCGAAACCGCCGAGCTTGGCCTCGGTGCGCAGGCTGTTGCCGTAGTCGAACACCTCGGCGCCCTTGTCGAGGAAGCCGACCATCGCACGGCAGTGCGTCGCCATGCTCTCGCGGCTGCGGCGGATGAGCTCCTGCGGGTTGGTGCGCGACATCTCGGCCGTCGCCTCGGGCGTGAGGTCGGCCGGGACGTAGCTGAGCGGATCGTGTGCGCTGGTCTGGTCGGTGACGATGTCGGCCGGGAAGTCCATCTCGAGCAGTTTCGGCACGAGCACGGCGGCGTTGCCGACGAGGCCGACCGACAGTGCACGGCGCTCGTCGCGGGCACGGATGCAGCGGGCGATCGCGTCCTCGAGCGAGTCGGCGATCTCGTCGAGATAGCGGTGCTCGTGGCGGCGCTCGACGCGCCACGCCTCGACGTCGATGCACAGCGTGACACCGCCGTTCATCGTGACAGCCAGCGGCTGAGCGCCACCCATGCCGCCGAGACCGGCCGTGAGCGTGATGGTGCCCGCCAGCGTGCCGTTGAACTTGCGACGGGCGATCTCGGCGAAGCACTCGTAGGTGCCCTGCAGGATGCCCTGCGTGCCGATGTAGATCCACGAGCCCGCGGTCATCTGGCCGTACATCGTCAGGCCGAGCGCCTCGAGCCGACGGAACTCGTCCCACGTGCCCCACTCGGGCACGAGGTTGCTGTTGGCCAGCAGCACGCGCGGTGCCCACTCGTGCGTGCGGAACACGCCGACGGGCTTGCCCGACTGGACGAGCATCGTCTCGTCACCCTTCAGGGTGCGCAGCGTGCGCGCCATCGCGTCGAAGGCGTCCCAACTGCGGGCCGCGCGGCCCGTGCCACCGTAGACGACGAGGTCGTCGGGTCGCTCGGCAACCTCGGGGTCGAGGTTGTTGTGCAGCATTCGGTACGCGGCCTCCTGCGGCCAGCCGAGCGTGTTGAGCTGCGTGCCGCGCGGGGCGCGCACTTCGCGGGGACCGGACATCAGTACACCTCCAGGGGGCCGACGGCGGATTCGACCGCATCGAGCAGGCTGCCGTCGGCGAGCAGCCGCTCTGCGGTTCGGAGATCGGGTGACCACCAGCGGGCGGGACCGGGCCCGGCGACCTCGCGGCGCAGCACCTCGAGCGCGGCGCCCGTGCCGGGTGCAGGTGCGAGCGGCGCGCGCAGGTCGATGGCCGCTGCAGCGCACACCAGCTCGACCGCCAGGATGCGGCGCAGGTTGTCGACCGAACGACGCAGCTTGCGCGCTGCGGCCCATCCGTTCGACACGTGGTCCTCCTGCATCGCGCTGGTGGGCAGCGACTGCGTCGAGGCAGGCACGGCGAGTCGCTGGTTGTCCATCGCCATCGCGGCCTGCGTGTAGTGGGCGATCATCATGCCGCTGTTGACCCCGGCATCGGGTGCGAGGAACGGCGGCAGGCCGTACGACCTGGTGCGGTCGAGCATGCGGGCGGTGCGGCGCTCGGAGATCGCCGACAGTTCGCTGATCGCAATGGCGAGGAAGTCGGCGACCATCGCCACCGGTGCACCGTGGAAGTTGCCGCAACTCTCGACGCGACCGTCGAGCAGGATCATCGGGTTGTCGATCGCGGCGGCGAGCTCGCGATCGATGATCGTCCGGGCGTACTGCATCGTGTCGAGTGCCGCGCCGTGCACCTGTGGGGTACAGCGCAGCGAGTACGCGTCCTGCACGCGGTCGTCGTCGACACGGTGGCTGGCAGCGATGGCCGAGCCGGCCATGAGCCGACTGAGGTTGCGCGCACTGGTGGCCTGCCCCACCTGCGGGCGCAGCGCCTGCAGGTCGGCGGCGAAAGCGCGATCGGTACCCATCAGCCCCTCGACCGACATCGCAGCGGTGACGTCAGCGAGGCGGGCCAGCGCGCCGAGGTCGTGAATCGCGAGGCACAGCATGCCGAGGATGCCGTCGGTGCCGTTGATGAGTGCGAGGCCCTCCTTGGCGCGCAGCGTCGCCGGCTGCAGCCCCGCAGCGGCGAGGGCAACCGACGCAGGCACGATCTGGCCGTCGGCGTTGCGCACCTCTCCCTCGCCGACGACGGCGAGCGCGCAGTGACTGAGAGGGGCGAGGTCACCGCTCGCCCCGAGCGAGCCGTGCTCGCGGACGACCGGTGCGATGTGCGCGTTCAGCATCGCCGACTGCAGGTCGACCAGTTCGGGCCGCACACCGCTGTAGGCCATCGACAGGCTGCGTGCACGCAGCAGCAGCAGCGCACGCACGACCTCCGGCTCGACCGGGTCACCCATCCCGGTGGCATGCGACCGGACGAGCGCCACCTGCAGCTCGGCAGTGCGATCGGCGGGGATGAAGGTCGCGGCGAGCGAGCCGAAGCCGGTGGTGACGCCGTACACCGGGGTGTCGCTCGCCACGAAGCCGTCGACGAGCGCGGCGCTCGCCGCCATGTCGGCGCGGGCCCGGTCGCCGAGCGTCACCGTGGCCCCACCGCGCGCCACCGCGACGACGTCGTCGACGGTCACTGCCCCGTTGCGCCCCTCGAGCACGACCGATCTCGGGCCATGACCTGCGCTGCTGTGCTCACCCATCCCGGCCCCCCGTCCGTCGACCTGCTCGACCCGGTCGTTCGAT
>JBMSSR010000163.1:0-6302 GCA_049424465.1 Ilumatobacteraceae bacterium | reverse complement strand
CCATGAGCGTCCTCGACACCCGCCCCGCCGATGCCTTCGCCAACGACCGGAGCCACGTGTTCCACTCGTGGAGCGCACAAGGTGCCATCAATCCGGTCGTCATCTCCAAGGCCTCCGGCAGCTACTTCTGGACCGAGGACGGCTCGCGTTACCTCGACTTCTCCAGCCAGCTCGTCAACATCAACATCGGCCACCAGCACCCCAAGCTCGTCGCCGCCATCCAGGAGCAGGCCGGTCGGCTGTGCACGGTGGCACCGTTCCACGCCAACGACGCGCGCAGTGAGGCCGCCCGCCTGATCAGCGAGGTCGCCAACAACGGCGTGCCGGGTGCCGACCTCGACATGGTGTTCTTCACCAACGGCGGTGCCGAGGCGACCGAGAACGCGGTGCGCATGGCACGCCTGCACACCGGCCGGTTCAAGGTGCTCAACCACTACCGCAGCTATCACGGAGCGACCAACGGTGCCATCACGCTGACCGGCGACCCGCGCCGCTGGCCGAGCGAGCCGGGCATGCCGGGCGTCGTCAAGTTCTGGGGCCCCTACCCGTACCGCAGCGCGTTCCACAGCACCAGCGAGGCCGAGGAGTGCCAGCGCGCGCTACAGCACCTCGACGATGTGCTGATGGTCGAGGGTGCGCACACCGTGGCGGCGATCATCGTCGAGACGGTGGTGGGTACCAACGGCATCCTCGTGCCGCCGGACGGCTACCTGGCCGGCCTGCGCGAGCGCTGCGACCGTCACGGCATCGTGCTGATCTGTGATGAGGTCATGGCCGGCTTCGGCCGCTGCGGCGAGTGGTTCGCGTTCCAGAAGTGGGGCGTGCAGCCCGACCTGGTGTGCTTCGCCAAGGGCGTCAACTCGGGCTACCTGCCGCTCGGTGGCGTCGTCATCAGCCGCCGCATCGCCGACACGTTCAAGGACCGCGTGTTCCCCGGCGGCCTCACGTACTCGGGTCACCCGCTGGCCTGCGCGTCGGCCGTGGCGAGCATCAACATCATGAAGGAAGAGGGCATCATCGAGCACGCCCGCTCGCTGGGTGCCGACGTCATCGCCCCCGGCCTCGAGAAGCTGAAGGCCAACCACCCGAGTGTCGGCGACGTGCGCGGCCTCGGTGTGTTCTGGGCGATCGAGTTGGTCAAGGACCGCGCCACCCGCGAGCCGCTCGTGCCGTACAACGCGGCGGGTCCGGCGGCGGCACCGATGACCGAGCTCGCCACGGCGTGCAAGCAGCGCGGCCTGTGGCCGTTCACGCACTTCAACCGCATGCACGTGGTGCCCCCCTGCACCACGACGGCGGCGGAGGTCGAGGAAGGCCTCGCCATCCTCGACGAGGTGCTCGTCCTCGCCGACCAGCACTACACCGGCTGACCGTGCCGGGTGACGGCACCGACCACCTCCCGCGGACCACACCGCGAGAGGCGACGGCGCACACGCGAGCGGCCAACTCGCGGCCGGTGCCACCGTTCGACCCGGCGGACGTCGAGCGAGCGTCGCGCGGCCTGATCGCCCAGCACCCGACCGGCGTCGTCGCCGGCGAGTTCGGTGCCGCGTGGGACGTGTCGCGCTGGGACTTCCTGCGCGGCGACGCGCCCGCACCCGACACCGTCAACCCCAGCCTGTGGCGCCAGGCGCGGCTCAACGCGACGCACGGGCTGTTCGAGGTGGCACCCGGGTGCTGGCAGGTGCGCGGCTACGACATCAGCAACGTCACCTTCGTCGAGGGTGACACGGGCTGGATCGTCATCGACCCGCTCACCACGACCGCCACGGCGCGCGACTCGTTGGCGCTCGTCACTGCTCACCTCGGCGAGCGACCGGTCGTGGCCGTCATCTACACGCACAGTCACCTCGACCACTTCGGCGGCGCGGCCGGTGTCACGACGCAGGCCGACGTCGATGCCGGCCGGTGCCGCGTCATTGCTCCCGAGCACTTCCTGCGTGAGGCGGTCGCCGAGAACCTGTTGGCGGGCAACGCCATGCTGCGCCGGTCGACCTACCAGTTCGGGCCACTGCTGCCGCCCGGACCTCGTGGCCACGTCGACAGTGGCCTGGGCAAGTGTGTGCCGCTCGCGATCCCGACGCTCATCGCGCCCACCGAGGACATCACCCACACGGGGCAGGAACTCGTCGTCGACGGCGTGCGCATCGTGTTCCAGCTGACGCCCGAGACCGAGGCGCCGGCCGAGATGAACTTCTTCTTCCCCGACCAGGGGTGGCTGTGCATGGCCGAGAACTGCTCGCACAACATGCACAACCTGATCCCCATCCGTGGGGCACAGGCGCGCGACGCGCTGATGTGGAGCACCTACATCGATGACGCGATCCACCTGTTCGGTGCCGGCACCGAGGTGATGTTCGCGTCGCACCACTGGCCGCGCTGGGGTCGCGACGACGTCGCGGGGTTCCTGGCACTGCAGCGCGACCTGTACCGCTGGATGCACGACCAGACACTGCGGCTGGCCAATCACGGCCACGTGCCGACCGAGATCGCCGAGCTGCTCGAGGTGCCGCCCGAGTTCTTCGCCGAGAGCCACACGGTCGGCTACTACGGCAGCATCGTGCACAACGTGAAGGCGGTGTACCAGCGGTACCTCAGCTGGTACGACGGCAACCCCTCCAACCTTCACCGCCATCCCCCGGTCGCGGCCGGACAGCGGTACGTCGAGCTCGCCGGCGGCGCCGATGCCCTGCTCGCCCACGCCCGGGTGAAGTTCGACGGCGGCGACTACCGCTGGGTCGCCGAGGTGGTCAACCACCTCGTCTTCGCCGACCCCACCAACACCACGGCGCGCGACCTGCAGGCCGACGCGCTCGAACAGCTCGGCTACCAGAGCGAGTCGGCGACGTTCCGCAACGCATACCTGATGGGCGCGCACGAGCTCCGCAACGGCCACCCACCCCGCTTCGAGTCGGGCCGCCGCGGACTGGTGCGCTCGCTCCCCATCGACCAGTTGTTCGCGACCGCAGCCATGCGGCTGAAAAGTGACGAGGTGGGTGGCCTGACCGCAACCGTGCTGCTGCACGTCACGGACGTCGACGAGCACTGGCTGCTCGGGCTGTCGAACCGAGCCATGCGCTGCCGCCGTGTCGTGGCGAGCGAGGCGCATGCCGTCGATGCGCACGTCGCCGCGACCCGCGAGACGGTCAATGCCCTCGTCGCGGGCGAGTTCTCCGTGCCCGATGCGGTCGCGTCCGGAGCCGTCACCATCGACGGCAGCACCGAGTCGTTCCGTGCCTTCGTCGAGCATCTCGACGTCTTCACGGGTGGCTTCCCCATCGTCGAGCCCTGACGGGTTTCGGCGCCAGCCGCAACCCCTGTAGTGGCCGCGGGTGGGGCAGCCGGCGGCGCGCATCGTGATCGCCACACCGCACAGCGCGACGATGAGGCCGACCAGCGCGGCCGGCCCGAGCCGTTCGCCGAACAGGATGGCCCCCTCGACCGTGCTGAGCGCCGGCGTGAGGAAGAACAGACTGCTCACCTTCGATGCCACGTGACGCTGCAGCAGCCACAGCATGATGAGCACTGCGACGAGCGAGAGGACGACGATCGCCCACGCGAGCGCGAACACCGACCGCGCCGTCACGTCGATGCGCCAGCCCATCACCGTCGCACCGACCGCGAGCACGGCCGCTGCAGCCGAGTACTGCACGACCGTGCCCCACAGCAGCGGCATCGACACACCGCTGCGCCGCTGCACCAGTGTGCCCCCGCACATGCCCACCAGCGAGATGCCGAGTGCCACGAGGCCCTTGGCCGACACACCGCCGTGCGTCGAGGTGGACAACCGCTCGACCACCACGACGATGACGCCCGAGAGACCGAGCCCGATGCCGGTCCACTGTCGCCGTCCGACCCGCTCGCCGAGCAGCGGGAACGCAACGGCCGTGACCAGCACTGGGTGCAGGCCGACGATGAGCGCACTGACCCCGGACGGCATGCCCCACGAGATCGCGACGAAGACACCGCCGAGGTACATCGCGTGCAGCCCCACCCCCGCGATCGCGGCCCACGTCGTCGTGACACGGTCGGGTCGCGGCGCGCCGGTGGCGAACCCGATCGCGGCGAGGATCGCTGCGGCGATGACGAGCCGGATGGTCAGGAACGTCAGCGGGGCGACATCCTCGGTGCCGTAGTGGGCGACGATGAAACCCGTGCTCCAGAAGAGCACGAACACCCACGGTGCCGCCGTGGCGAACGAACGCCCTCGCTCACCCGTCGCCGGCTGCGCGTCCGAGGACGCGGTCGTGTCGTTCATCCAGCGATCGTCGCGAGCGGAGTGCCGACGCGGGACGTCAGCGGTTCTGCGGGAAGCCGAGGTCGACCTTGCTCGACCGTGGGTCGGGCCAACGCTTCGTCACGACCTTGCTGCGCGTGTAGAAGTTGACACCCTCGGGGCCGTACATGTGCTGGTCACCGAACAGGCTGGCCTTCCACCCACCGAAGCTGTAGTAGCTGACCGGCACCGGGATGGGCACGTTGACGCCGACCATGCCCACCTGCACGTCGAACTCGAACTGGCGGGCGGCACCGCCGTCGCGCGTGAAGATCGCCGTGCCGTTGCCGAACTGGTTGGCGTTGATGAGCGCGAGGCCGTCGTCGTACCCCTTGACGCGCACCACCGACAGCACGGGGCCGAAGATCTCGTCGTCGTAGCAGCGCATGCCGGGCTTGGCATGGTCGATGAGGCTCGGGTTGAGGAAGAAGCCCTGCGTCCGTGCACCCTGGCGGCCGTCGACCACCAGCGTCGCGCCCTCTGCCTCGGCACCGTCCAGGTAGCCGCGCACCTTGTCGCGGTGCTCGCCGGTGATGAGCGGTCCCATCTCGTTGCCGTCCTCGCTGGCCGGGCCGACCTTGATGCCGGGAATGCGGTCCTTGATCTTGGCGACGAGGTCGTCGGCGATCGAGTCGGACGCGAGCACGACCGAGATGGCCATGCAGCGCTCGCCGGCCGAGCCGTAGGCCGCGCTGACCGCCGCGTCGGCCGCCATGTCGAGGTCGGCGTCAGCGAGCACGAGCATGTGGTTCTTCGCGCCGCCGAGCGCCTGGACACGCTTGCCGTTGCGCGTGCCGGTCTCGTAGATGTAGCGGGCGATCGGGGTGGAGCCGACGAAGCTGACGGCCTGGATGTCGGGGTGCTCGAGGATGCGGTCGACCGCCACCTTGTCGCCGTGGACGACGTTGAACACGCCGTCGGGCAGGCCGGCCTGCTTGAGCAGCTCGGCGAGGAACATCGCCGCCGACGGGTCCTTCTCGCTGGGCTTGAGGACGAAGGTGTTGCCGCACGCGATCGCGTTGGCGAGCATCCACATGGGCACCATCGCCGGGAAGTTGAACGGCGTGATGCCAGCGACGACGCCGAGCGGCTGCTTGATGCTGTACACGTCGACACCCGACGACGCCTGCTCGCTGTAGCCGCCCTTCAGCACGTTGGGGATGCCGCACGCGAACTCGACGTTCTCGAGGCCGCGGGCCACCTCGCCGAGCGCGTCGCCGACGACCTTGCCGTGCTCGCGGGCGATGATGGTCGCGATCTCCTTGCGGTTGGCGTCGACCAGTTCGCGCATGCGGAACATGACCTCGGCGCGGCGCGAGAGGTTGGTGGCGCGCCACGCCGGGAAGGCGGCCTTGGCGACGGCGACGGCACGGTCGAGTTCGTCGACCGACGCGAGGCCCACCGAGCCCTGCTGCTCGCCCGTGGCCGGGTCGAAGATGACGCCCGAACGACCCGAGGTGCTGTTGGCGACCTTGCCGTCGATCCAGTGGCCGACCGTGTACATGTGTGCTCCCGAGGGTGTTGGCGCGAGTGCTGGCGCTGAGGACTGGCGTCGGACGGTGCCGGGTCTCCGGCGGCCGCAGTGACGGTCCCCGATCGTACGCCGTCTGGCACCCACCGGACACGCTCGCCTGCTGGCCACGGGTCACGGGCACAGGGTCGCGGTCGACAGGTCACGACCCACCGTCCACAGGCCACGGCCCACGATCCACGGGCCACCGGTCGCCGGCACGGGCTCACAGGGGCACCGGCGCCGAGCCACGGTCAACACGCCACAGTGCCGCCCACCAACGCACGACGTGCGCGACGTGCGCGACGGGGCCCGGTCCTCACCCGAGTGGTTGGCACGCAGCAGTCGTGCGGGGTGGCCCATCGGCCGGCACCCCGGGCGGAATGCTGGGTCGGGTGCAGGGTGGTGCGCAGGGCGGAGCCCCGGGTGGCGCGCCGGGTGGTGCGTTGCTGGCGACACCTCGTGGTGGGCACCACATCACCACCCCGTCTGGTCGGATCAGTTCGAAGTCGTTGG
>JBMSSR010000162.1:0-6437 GCA_049424465.1 Ilumatobacteraceae bacterium | reverse complement strand
CGAAGGTGTTGCTCTCCTCGACCGTGACCACGCCGTCCTTGCCGACCTTGTCGATCGCCTCGGCGATGACCGAGCCGATGCCGGCGTCGGCCGCCGAGATGGTGGCGACTGCAGCGATCTGCTCCTTGTCCTCGACCGTGGCGGCCTGCGACTTGATGCTCTCGACGGCAGCGGCGACGGCCTTCTCGATGCCCCGCTTGAGGCCCATCGGGTTGGCGCCAGCAGTGACGTTGCGCAGGCCGTGACCGACGAGGGCCTGGGCCAGCACGGTGGCGGTGGTGGTGCCATCACCCGCGACGTCGTTGGTCTTGGTGGCGACTTCCTTCACCAGCTGGGCGCCCATGTTCTCGAAGGGGTCGTCGAGCTCGACGTCCTTCGCGATGGACACACCGTCGTTGGTGATGGTGGGGGCGCCGAACTTCTTGTCGAGGACGACGTTGCGGCCCTTGGGTCCGAGCGTCACCTTGACCGTGTCGGCGAGCTTGTTGACGCCCGCCTCGAGCGCACGGCGCGCCTCGTCGTGGAACTTCAGTTGCTTTGCCATGGTGGTTCAGCGACTCACTTGTTCACGATGGCCAGCACGTCACGGCTGGTGAGGATGAGCAGGTCCTTGCCGTCCACGGCCACTTCGGTGCCGCCGTACTTGCTGTACAGGACGGTGTCGCCGACCTTGATGTCGAGCGGGCTGTGCGCGCCCTTGTCGTCGCTCCAGCGGCCCGGGCCCACGGCCAGGACTTCGCCCTGCTGGGGCTTCTCCTTGGCCGTGTCGGGGATGACGAGACCCGAGGCGGTGGTCTGCTCGGCCTCGGCGGGCTTCACGACGATGCGGTCATCGAGGGGCTTCAGGTTCATGGTGCAGGCCTCCATTGGCGAGAGCACGTGTACTGGTTGGGCGGGGGGTTAGCACTCCCCCGTTGCGAGTGCCAAGACTACGCGGAGACCCCCGCCGTTAGCAACCGGAGCACGAGAGTGCTAATCGGCGGCGGACGGCTCGTCCTGCGGGTCGGGGGCCGACCCGGCCGGCGGCCCGGCCAGCGACACGGGCGGGGGTCCCGCCGGCAGCCCGAGCAGGCGGCACACGGCGTCGAGCGGCAGGCCGATGACGTTGCTGCGGCTCCCCCGCACCTCGCGGACGAACCCGGCCGCCCCGCCCTGCAACGCATAGGCGCCGGCCTTGTCACGCGGCTCGCCGGTGGCGACGTAGCGCGCGATCTCGGTGGGGTCGAGCCGCCGGAACACCACCGTCGTCGTCACCACCTCGACGGCGACCTCGTCGCCACACCGAACCGCGACGCCCGTGTGCACCTCGTGCTCGCGCCCGCTCAACATCGTCAGCATCCGCACCGCATCGTCATCGTCCGCCGGCTTGGCGACAATTCGCCCGTCGAGGTCGATCGTCGTGTCGGCCGCGATCACGACGTCACCCGGCGCTGCGCGCCAGCGCGACCAGCCCACCGACGTTGCGGCGTCCGTGCCGACCACGGCGGCCAGTTTCGCCGCGGCCAGTCGTGCGACGTGCTCGCGGGGCGTCTCGGCAGCGAGGGGCGTCTCGTCGACGTCGGGTGAGACGACCACCGCGGGATCGAGCCCGAGGGACCGGAGCAGGTCGAGCCGACGGGGCGACGACGACGCCAGGACGACCCGATCGCCCGGACGCAGCGGGCTCATCCGCCCGACACCGCCATCTCGGCGGCGTCGTCGGGGACCGTGAGGTCGTCGAGGTGGTCGAGGTAGCCGTCGGGCAGGGCGACGCGGATGGGCCCGTTGGTGTGCCCACGGCGGATGCGCTCGCCGCCCGGCACGATCTCGAGCGATGGGTCGAGCGTGGCGATGAGGTCGTCGAGCTCGGCGAGTGTCGACACCATGCCGAACCTGCCCCGTGCGGTGCCACCGACCGGGTAGCCGGTGAAGTACCACGACGTGTGCTTGCGGAAGTCGCGCATCGCATGGTCCTCGCCGAGGTGCTCGACGAGCAGCACGGCGTGGTCGCGCATCACTGCGGCGACCTCACCGAGCAGCGGCGACGGGGCCACGGGCCGACCGGACAGCGCATCGACGAGGTCGCGGAACAGCCACGGTCGGCCCAGGCACCCGCGGCCCACCACCACGCCGTCGCACCCCGTCTCGCGCATCATCCGCACTGCGTCGGCCGCCTCCCAGATGTCGCCGTTGCCGAGGACCGGGATGCGGTCGACCGCCGCCTTCAGCTCGCCGATGGCCGACCAGTCCGCCGTGCCCGCATAGTGCTGCTCGGCCGTACGGGCGTGGAGCGCGATCGCAGCAACACCCTCGTCAGCGGCGATGCGGCCCGTCTCGACGTGCGTCAGCAGCGAGTCGAAGAGCCCCTTGCGGAACTTGATCGTGACGGGGATGCCGTAGGGATCGGCGGCGCGCACCGCCTCGCGCACGATGGCGCGCAGCAGGTTGGGCTTTGCGGGAACAGCCGCGCCACCACCCTTGCGCGTCACCTTGGCCGCCGGGCACCCGAAGTTCATGTCGATGTGGTCGACGCGCCCCTCGTCACACAGGCGACGGACCGCATCGCCGACGAGGCGCGGGTCGCTGCCGTACACCTGCAGCGAGCGCGGTGACTCGTCGGGTGAGAACGTCATCAGCCGCTCGGTCTTGGCGTTGCGGTTGACGACGGCCGCGACCATCACCATCTCGTTGACGTACACCAGGCCCGGAGCGAACCGCCGGCACATCGCGCGGAAGGGCGCGTTGGTGACGCCGGCCATCGGGGCCAGCACCACGGGGGCTGCCGGCACGTAGGAACCGAGGCGGAACTGCGTCACCCGCAGCACGGTACCGGCGCCACCCGTGTGCTGCGCGGGACGGGATGCGCCGACGACCTGGTGCTCAGCGCGTCGCGACGTCGACCCGCACCGGGATGCCGCCGTTGGTGGTGCTGCACACCGTCGACCACTGCATCCCCATCGCCCCGATCGGGACGCGGTCGGCGACGAGCAGCGCCACCCGCCATGACTCGAACCGCTCGGCGAGCGCTCGGCCGAAGGCGTCGTAGAGCGGGACGAGCGAACGGCCGCCACCGATGCGCTCGCCGTAGGGCGGGTTGGACACGACCCACCCGGTGCGGCCCCCGGGAGGCGGTTCGATGGCGCTCGCCGGTCGCTCGAGCACCTCGATGCGGTCGGCGAGTCCTGCCATCTCGATGTTGGCCAGCGCGGCGCGCACGGCACCCGCGTCTCGATCGCTGCCCACGATCGGCGGGCAGCGGTCGATGACGTCGGCGTCGACACCGTCGAGCAGACGCTGCCAGGCCGCGTCGTCGAACGTCGGCCAGTGCCGGCATGCGAACGATCGCTGCCGACCGGGCGCCATGCGGCGCGCCATCATCGCCGCTTCGACCAGCACCGTGCCCGAGCCGCAGAACGGGTCGACCAACGGCGTCGTGCGATTCCACCCGCTCGCCACGAGCAACGCGGCCGCGAGCGTCTCGCGCACCGGTGCCCGGCCGGTCGGTCCGCGCCAGCCGCGGTGGTGCAACGACGCACCCGACGAGTCGAGGCTCACGGTGACGACGTCGTCGACCACGCGAACCAGCACCGACTGCACGGCATCGTCTGTCGTGTCATCGCCGTCGTGAGCGTCGTCGCCGACGACCGTGGGGTCAGTTGCCGAGGCCCTGCGGTCGACGATCGGTCGCTGCAGCGATGCGCCGACGCGTTCGGCGACGGCACCCGAGTGGAACAGCCCAGAGGCGCGGTCGCAGGACGCGCGTACGTCGACCGGCGCATCGGGCAACCAGCGCGACCAGTCGACCCGGCGCAGGCCTGCCTCGAGCGTGCCGAAGCCATCGGCTCGGAACCGGGCGACCCGCACGACGACCCTCGTCGCGATGCGCAGCCGCAGGTTCATCGCCCACAGCTGTCGCCACGTGACCGTGCACTCGACGCCACCGTGCACCACCCGCGCCGGCCGGACGCCGAGTCGCACGACCTCGTCATGGACGAGCGGTTCGAGACCGGGCGCGGCGACGACGAATGCGTCGATGCGCTCGCTCACGCGCGGCCGCGGTCGTCGAGCAGCGGCAGGCGCAGCGTCGGCGTGGCACCGACGTCGAGCGAGGTGGGGCCGTCGCTGCGCAGGCGGTGCCACCCGGCGGCGGCGATCATCGCCGCGTTGTCGGTACACATCGCGCGGCTCGGCAGGAACCCGTGCACACCCACATCGGTGCACATCGTGAGGAACCGCTCGCGCAGCAGCGAGTTGGCGGCCACGCCACCACCCAGCGCCAGGCCGCGTGCGCCGACCCGCTCAGCGGCGCGGCGGGCCTTGGTGACGAGCACGTCGACCACCGCCGCCTGGAAACTCGCAGCGACGTCGGCGGCCGTCACGTCGGGGTGCTTGCGGACGTGGTTCATCACCGATGTCTTCAGGCCGCTGAAGCTGAAATCGAGGCCGTCGTGCAGCATCGCCCGCGGGAAGTTGATCGCACCCGGGTCACCGTGCTCGGCCTCGCGGTCGATGGCGGGTCCGCCGGGGTAGCCGAGGCCGAGGAACCGGGCAACCTTGTCGAACGCCTCCCCTGCCGCGTCGTCGATCGTCTGCCCGAGGAGTCGGTACTCGCCGTGGCCCCGCATCTCGACCAGCATCGTGTGCCCACCGGAGACCAGCATGACCACGAGCGGGAACTCGAGCGTCGGGTCCTCGAGGAAGGCGGCGTACAGGTGCGCCTCCATGTGGTTGACCCCGATGAACGGCACCCCCCACGTGAGCGCCAGGGCCTTGGCAGCCGAGACACCCACGAGCAGCGCACCCACGAGCCCGGGACCGACCGTGCACGCAACGGCGTCGACGCGCTCGTCGCCGACACCGGCCTCGACCATCGCCCTCGCGATCATCGGGTTGAGCAGGTCGAGGTGCGCCCGGCTCGCGATCTCGGGCACGACGCCGCCGAACTGGGCATGGAGGTCGACCTGGGTACTGACCGCGCTCGAGACGACGTCGTACCCACCCATCACCAGCGCCGCCGCCGTCTCGTCGCAACTCGTCTCGATACCGAGCACGAGGGTGGAGTCGTCGACCGGACGACGGGGCTGCACGACGAGGCGCGTGTCGAGGCGCGGCAGGCTCATCGGGCGGCCTCGGGGCAGACCGAGCGCAGCCTCGCGGCGAACTCGTCGGACTGGATGCCGTGGCACCACATCACCATGGCGTCCTCCGTGTTCTCGTAGTACCGCACGCGAACGCCGGCCGACTCGAACCCGAACCGCCGGTACAGCCCCTGCGCGGCAACGTTGCTGACGCGGACCTCGAGCGTGAGCCCCACGCTGCCACGTGCGACGGCATGCCACGAGAGCTCGGCGAGCACACGCGTCGCGAGACCCTGCCGCTGGTGGTCGGGCGAGACGGCGACATTGGTGACGTGCGCCTCGTCGACGGCGAACATGAGACCGCCGTAGCCGAGCAGCGCGCCGCCACGGCGTAGCACGAGGTAGTGCCGGTCGCCCCGCGGCACACGGGCGATCTCGCTGCGGAAGACCTCGGCGCTCCACGGCGACGGGTACGACACCTGTTCGATGCGCATCACCTCGGGCAGGTCGCGGCGCCGCATCGGTTCGACGACCGTGCGCACGCCGGCAGGCACACGCGTCGCCGGTCGGAGCGAGAACCTGTCGAGCGACTTCATTCGGCCACCGTCGACCCGTCAGCCCGTGTCGACCAGTTGATCTGCGCATCGGGCGCACGCAGATAGAGCGGCTGGATCTCCCACGGGTTCGACCATTCCTCGCGCAGTGCCTGGGCATGCGCCAGCTGCACCAGCGGCGCGGCGGACGGCTGCGAGAGGTACTGCTCGGCGAAGTCGCAATGCACGTTGGCGGCGATCTCGTCGCGGTACCGCAGCGCGCCGTCGCCGACGCAGACCGTGTTCTGGCCACGAGCCATCAGGTCGGCGACGAGGTCGTCGGGGCCGGCCACGCACGGGTCGCTCACCCGCTGCAGTCCGCCGGGCACCGGGCGGTAGAACGCATAGAACAACTCGCCCTTGCGCGCGTCGATGACGGCGGCCACGGTGCGATCGGCATGCCGCAGCGGGAAGGCGAGCAGGTCGAGCGAACTGATGCCGATCATCGGCACGCGCAGCGCCTGCGCCATCGCCTTGGCTGCCGCGAGACCGACGCGCATCCCCGTGAAGAGACCGGGGCCGATGTCGACCGCGATCGCCCCGAACTCGTCGATCGCCACATCGGCCTGTCGACAGACGAACTCGATCGCCGGGGTGAGCGTCTCGGCGTGACGGCGGCCGCGGGACACCTCGAACTGGGCGAGCACACCCTCGTGCCCGCCGATCGCGACACTCACCTTCTGCGTCGCCGTCTCGATACCGAGGATCAGCACGGGTCACCACCCTGCCCGTCGTGACCGTCGTGCTCGACGAACCGGGCCGTCACGGCCTCGACCCGCTCCCAGCC
>JBMSSR010000161.1:0-6473 GCA_049424465.1 Ilumatobacteraceae bacterium | reverse complement strand
GCAAGTCGACCAGGCGCATGTCGAAACGGCGGCGGGTGGGGCTGCGGTCGGCGCGGCGCTTGCCGCGATGACGATGGCGGTGGTCGCCGGCGTCGACAGTGCCGAGGCGACGCCTTCCGCCGTGTCGCAGGCGGTGCGGGTGCCCGCACGTGTGGAGATCGACATGGTCGACAGCACGTGCGACAACACCGGATCGACGATCGACATCAGCGGTTCGATGACGTTGTTCGGCGAGAGCGTGCGCGTCATCTTCAAGAACAACGTCAAGGGCACGCACACCGTGCAGGTCGTCGACCAGCTCGACGTCGAGGTGACCCCGTTCGACGAGGATCTCTCGTTCCCCAAGCAGCCGGTGCGTGGAGGTGTTGGCGGCAACCCGTGGATCGCGGTGCAGCTCGAGTCGGGTGGCGCCTCGCTGACACCGCCGATCGTGGTCGGGCGGTGTGTGCAGGGCACGTCATCGCACATCGGCAAGGACATCCTGTTGCCCGCTGACATGGCGATGCTGTTGACGGCGCTCGACTGCTCGAACAAGGGCTCGTCACTCGCGCTCGACCTGTCGAGCGAGGACGCTGGCCTCGACGCGGTCCTGCTGTTCGACAACAACCGCAACAAGGTGGTGCACCGCTACGAGGCGGCTGCCGACGTGACGGTGTCACTCACCGGCGAACGGACGATCCGCAAGGGCGGTGGCGCCTCTGGCGCGGGCGGCAACCCGCTGGTGTACGCGCAGTTCGTCGACGGCACCGGTCAGGCGCTGAGCAGCGAGATGTTCCTGGGCCGCTGCAACAAGCTCGGCGCATGACGTGCCGGCGATGTGCACATCACCGGGGACCGCGGCTCAGTTGCCGAGGTCTCCCATGTCGATGCCGCAGTCGCTGAGGACGGCGTAGATGTCGCCGACCTCGGCGAACGGGTCGGCCGAGTCGTCGCCCATCATGCTGGCCACGAACGCGTCGCGGAATGCCTGGCTGCCGGACAGCGTGTCGGCGAGGCAGGCGGTCTTCTCGGCCTCGATCGTCGATCCGGTCGTGGCGGCCATGGCGCGGCCGAGCAGGGCACCGAAGTCGAAGCAGCCACCGTCGAAGTAGAGCACCGAGATCTTCTTGGCCATGTCCTCGGACATGTCGGGGAATTCGATGCTGGCGTCCTTGGCGATCGACTCGGGTGACATGCCCCACTCCTCGAGCGTGTCGGCGCCGATGACGCCCACCGTCCCGTCGGCGATGCAGCGCGACTCTGCCTCGGTGAACGGGTTCTCGGGGTCGAGCTGCATCGACGCGACCATTGCGTCGGCGTAGGGCTTGTCGGCGCTGCTGAGGTTGGACGACCCGCCGCCGCACGACGACACGGCACCGAGCGAGGTGACCACCAGTCCGGCGGTGATCAGGGCTCGGCGGGGGGCGGGGGCGTGGCGCATCGTGACTCCGTGGGCGAGGGCGGACGGTGGGCAGCGTACCGCTCGGTCCCCAGCCCGACGGCGGGGCGGTGCTCGGCGGCCGGGTGGGTGACACGGTCCACGGACACCGACGGACGAGCCGGAAATGGCCGGTCTGTCGTGTTTCCGGTCGCCGGTCGGCGATACTTGGCGACTGAATGACCGCGCTCGCCTCCGCCCCGGCGGCCCAGCACGGCCGTCCGGTGTATCGCCGTCAGGGCAACCGTGGCGTGCCCTATCTCCCAGGCCTCGACGGCCTGCGCGCCCTCGCGGTCGTCGCCGTGCTGGTGTACCACGCCAATCACGCGTGGCTCGGCGGTGGCTTCCTCGGCGTCGAGGTGTTCTTCGTCATCTCGGGGTACCTCATCACGCTGCTCATCATCACCGAGCACGAACGCACCCGGAAGGTCGACCTCAAGGCGTTCTGGATCCGACGGTTCCGCCGACTGCTGCCGGCACTCTTCGTCCTCCTGCTGTCGCTCTCGTTGTACATGTCGATGTTCGAGCGGCGTCCGCTCGGCAACACGCGGGGCGACATCGTCGCCGGCCTGCTGTACGGCAGCAACTGGTACCAGCTGTGGGCGGGCCAGGGGTACACCAACTTCGAGGCGTTCGCCCCGCTGCGGCACCTCTGGAGCCTCGCCGTCGAGGAGCAGTTCTACCTCGTGTGGCCCCTCGTGATGGTGGCCCTGCTGTCGCGTGGCCGCAAACACCTGCCGCGGGTCGGCGTGTGGCTGGTGGCGCTGTCGGTCGCGATCGCCGCGGGTGTCGGCGTGCTCTTCGTGGGTGGTGACATCGAGTCGGAGTGCGCGTCGTCGATGCGCGGCTACTGGCGCATCCTCGGCCGGTGCGTCAACATCAACGAGACGCTCTACCTCAGCACGGTCGCACGGGCAGGCGGTCTCATGCTCGGTGCGGGGTTCGCGATGTTCTGGCGCCCGCAGACCATCCTGCGCAGCAAGCTCCGCTACCGCGGTGCTCTCCTCGACAAGCTCGCCGCCATTGCGCTCGGCGGGCTGCTGCTGCTCATGTCGATGACATCGCTGACCGAGCCGGCGAAGGACTCGCTGTTCGGCATCCGCTACGACCCGGTGGTGTTCCGCGGTGGCTTCCTGCTCGTGGGCGTGCTGACGCTGTGCACCATCGCAGCGGCGACGCACCGCGACTCGCAGGTTGGTCGCCTGCTGGGGATGCGTCCCTTGCGATGGATCGGGACGCGGAGTTACGGCCTCTACCTCTTCCACTGGCCCGTGTACCAGATCATCCGCGAACCCGGTCAGCAACTGTCGGTCACCCAGGCGATCCTCGCGGCAGCCATCACCCTGCCGATCACCGAACTGAGCTTCCGGCTCGTCGAGACACCGATCCGCAAACAGGGCGCCATCAACGACGCCAACCGTCGCCGGCGCTCGACGGGCTGGACGGCGTCGCGTGTGCGACCCGCCCCGCCGCCGGTGCGCAACGTGCTCATCACGCTCGGTGTCACCTTCGCAGTGGGCTTCGCCGGCCTCAACGTGGCGACAGCCGAGATGCTGTGCGTCGGTGAGGTGGCGTGCTCGCTCGACGGCGCCGCAGGGGACGAGGCTGATGTCGTCGACGGCCTCACCGACGTGACAGTGCCGGTCGCCACGACCACGACGATCGCCGCGCTGCCGGTGCCCCTCTTCGGGAACCCTGACGCCACGTCGACGACCAGTACCACCGAGCCGGTCCTCGCCGGCACGGTGTACGCCGTCGGCGAGTCGGTGATGCTCGGCGCGAAGAACGCGCTCGAGGCAGGTGGCATCGTCGTCGATGCCGAGAAGAGCCGTCAGGGCACGGCCATCGCCGAGATCGTCGAATCGATGCGTGCCAAGGGCCTCATCGAGGACGTCATCGTGATCCAGACAGGGACCAATGGTCCCGTCAGCAAGGACACGTTCGATCGCATCATGAAGGTGCTGCCGGCAGCGACCACCCCACTGGTGGTGTTCCTGACGGTACGCGCGCCCCGATCGTGGATCGAGCCGAACAACGAGATCATTCGAGCCCTTCCCGACGAGTACTCGAACGTCAGGGTGCTCGACTGGGCAGTCGAGTCGGACGCGATCGAATCCGAGCTGAGCCGCAGCGACGGGGGCATCCACCTGGCGACCCGGGCCGCGATGCAGTTCTACGCGAACCTCATTTTCGATGCCATCGAGCGACCCGAACTGAAGGTCGAATAGTCGGTTCACGCCGGCATCAGCCCCATACTTGAGGTCTATGTCCCTCGCGCAGAACGCCACCGGCGGGCTGTCGCGCGTGCCGTACCTGCCGGGCGTCGACGGTCTTCGTGCCATCGCTGTCATGGCTGTGGTGGTGTACCACGGACATCATTCGTGGCTCGAGGGGGGCTACATCGGTGTCGAGGTCTTCTTCGTCATCTCCGGTTACCTCATCACGCTGCTGCTGCTCGGCGAGCACGAGCGCAATCGACGCATCGACATCCAGGGGTTC
Source organism: Ilumatobacteraceae bacterium (assembly GCA_049424465.1). GTDB lineage: Bacteria > Actinomycetota > Acidimicrobiia > Acidimicrobiales > Ilumatobacteraceae > UBA668. The sequence goes on along the minus strand of JBMSSR010000161.1, from coordinate 2,557 downwards.
TGGTTGCGGCGCGCACGGCGACTGCTGCCGGCACTCGTCGTGCTGTTCTCGATCGTCGCCATCTACATCGCTGCGTTCTACCCGGCCACCCGCGAGCAGAGCCGAGGCGACTTCGTCGCCGGCGTCTTCTACGTCAGCAACTGGTACCAGTTGCTCGTGGGCCAGGGCTACGGCGCCGCCGAGGCGTTCGTGCCGCTGCGTCACCTCTGGAGCCTTGCCGTCGAGGAACAGTTCTACCTGGTGTGGCCGGTCGTGATGGCCGTGGTGCTGTCGAGACGGCGCTACCTGCCGAACCTCGCGCGACGGTTCGTGGGCGTCGCGGTGGTCGTCGCGGTGGCGACCGCCGCGCTGTACCGGCCCGGTGTCGTGGCGGCGTGCGGGGGCGAGTCGAACACCGGCCTCGCCACGATTGCAGGTCACTGCATCAACGTGAACGAGTTCCTGTATCTCGGTTCGCTGTCGCGCTCGAGCGGCCTGTTGCTCGGCGCGGGATTCGCCCTCGTCTGGCGGCCTGCAGCGATCATGCGCGGGGCGATGCGCGACCGCGGGTTCGGGCTCGGTGTCATGGCGTTCGCCGCCCTCGGTGCGCTCGGCTGGCTCGCGGTCTCGATGCACCTGATCGAGTCGGGCGTGTACAACCCGTGGCTCTTCCGGGGCGGGCTGTTCCTCGTCGGTGTCCTCACCCTGGTCGTGCTGGCGGCGGTCACCCACCAGCGTTCGTTCGCCTCGCCGGTGCTCGGCAACCCGGTGCTGCGCTGGCTCGGCACGCGCAGTTACGGGCTGTACCTCTACCACTGGCCGATCTTCCAGATGTTCCGCACGCAGGCGAACATCGAGTTGTCGCTCGGCCAGTTCGTGGCGGCACTCGCGATCTCACTCGTCGTCACCGAGATCAGCTTCCGGCTCGTCGAGATGCCGGTGCGACAGGGTCGCCTCGGGGCGATCATCGGGACGGTTCGCCAGGACACGTCGTCGCTCATCGCGACGGGCAGCATCGCCGCGGTCGTGCTGCTCGCCGTGGGCAGCCTCGTGGTCGCCGATCCTGCATGTGTGGGGGCCCAGCGCTGTGCCGAGACCGCGAACGCGATCGCCGGTGGCGGGCCGTCGGACGGCACCACCCCCGACGGGTCGACGGCGACCAGTCTGCCGCCCGAGCCCGTGCCGTTCATCGCCATCGGCGAGTCGGTGATGGTCGGGGCTGCCGCCGACCTGCGCAGCGCGGGTGTGTTCACCGATGCCAAGGAGAACCGCGGGCCCGAGGGTGTGAAGAATGCGGTCATCGCGTTGCGCGACGACAAGCGGATCCTCGGCGAGGGAACGGCCGTGGTGATCCAGGTGGGTACCAATGCAGCACTCACCACGGCGGCGCTCGATGCCATCCTCGCCGAGATCCCCGACGGGACGGGACCGGTGTTCTTCCTCACCCTGTATGCCGATCTCGCCTACATCGACCGCAACAACGAGCTGATCGCAGCCCTCCCGGGCCGGTACCCCGGGGTCGGTGTCATCGACTGGCACCTGGTCGCGCCGAATGCCTACCTGTGTGCCGACGGCATCCACATCACGTGCAACGGCACCTATCCGGCGGTCACGTACACCAACCTGATCCTCGCCGCGCTCGGCCTCGACCCGCTGCCGGTACCCACCCCGCCCAGCACCTCGACCACGTCCACCACCGTCAGCGCGACGTCGACGTCGGTGCCGGGCGGCTGATCCCGCCGTTTCGCCGGTGCTGTGGCCTGCGGCCTACGCTGGCGCCATGACCACTCCTGTTCGCGTCGCAGTCACCGGTGCGGCTGGCCAGATCGGCTACAGCCTCCTGTTCCGCATTGCCTCCGGGTCGATGCTCGGCCCCGACACCCCCGTCATCCTCCAGCTGCTCGAGATCACCCCCGCCCTCAAAGCGCTCGAGGGTGTGCGGATGGAGCTCGACGACTGTGCGTTCCCACTGCTCGCCGGCGTGGTCTGCACCGACGACGCCAACACGGCGTTCGGTGACGCCGACGTGGCGCTGCTCGTCGGCGCGATGCCGCGCAAGGCGGGTATGGAGCGCAGCGACCTGCTCAGCGCCAACGGTGGCATCTTCAAGCCGCAGGGCCAGGCGCTGGGCGCGAGTGCCAAGAAGGACGTCAAGGTGCTCGTCGTCGGTAACCCGGCGAACACCAACGCGCTCATCGCCCAGCAGAACGCAGCGGGCCTCGACCCGCGCCGGTTCACGGCGATGACCCGCCTCGACCACAACCGCGCCGTCACCCAGCTCGCCCAGCGGGTGGGTGCCGAGGTCACCGACGTCACCAACATGACGATCTGGGGCAACCACTCGGTCACGCAGTACCCCGACCTGTTCCACGCCAAGGTCAAGGGGCAGAACGCGTACCAACTCGTCAACGACCACGCGTGGTACGCCGACACGTACATCCCCACCGTCGCCAAGCGCGGTGCCGCGATCATCGACGCCCGTGGCGCGTCGTCGGCCGCGTCGGCCGCCAACGCGGCGGTCGACCACATCCGGTCGTGGTCGCTCGGCACGGCGCCGGGCGACTGGGTGAGCATGGCG
>JBMSSR010000160.1:0-6603 GCA_049424465.1 Ilumatobacteraceae bacterium | reverse complement strand
GTGTCGAACGCCGTCGTCAGTTCGACGACGGTCGCATCGTCGCTGTCGAGGTCGTCAGCGACCGGCTCGCGGCGGGTGAACACCGCCAGCCAGCGACGTGTGTCCAGACGGGACGCACCGACGGCGAGCGCGGTCCACAACAGGAACCACACCGCGAGCCACAGCGAGCGCAGCAGGTTCGTGTCGTACCGCAGGACCGCAGGGCCACCCTCGGCGATGTCCCACGCCATGTTCGACCCGAAGGACCGGCGCGGCTCGAGCCGCTGACCGGCGACCTCGAGCGACCACCGTTCGTCGTACGGGATCGCGACGTGCAGGGTCCCGGCCGGGATGTCGCCCGTCGCGGGGCCGATGTCGGGCGCACCGACCGCGAACGGCACGGCACCGAACAGGTCGGCACGGGTGCCCGCTTCCTCGCCGGCCAGGGCGCTGGCCGCAGCACCCGAGGGAGTCAGCACCGCCCGGGTCGGCGCGTATGCGGCGTTCTCGAACACGAGGTAGTTGGGCGGGCTGGTCAGCGGCGAGGCCAGGTCGAGTTGGTCGTCGAGCACCTCGGCGAGGCCGACCGGCACCGGCAGCGGTGCGTCGAGCGTGCCGTTGAACCCGTCGGCGACCGGCACGACGACATAGCGGATCGCGAAGGGCGCGAGCAGTCGGCCACCGCGCAGTGTGACGCCGTCCCCGATGCGGCGGAGCGCCGTCGCGACCTCCTGCTCGACGACCGACGGCCGTCCTGGCCACCGCTCAGCAAGCGTCAGCGGGCCGTCGTCGGTGATCGCGAAGGCGATACCGGGCTCGTACTCCCACCCGGCGACCGGCAGTGCACGCGGATCGCCGACCCACAGCACTCGGTAGTCGCCGCTGGCGGGATCGGTGGCGAGTTCGCCGAGCACCGTGGTGAGCGTGCGATGCGGCATGTGCCACGACCCGTCGCCAGCTGCCACGACACCGGGCACGACACCCAGCACGACCGCCGCCGCGCTGAGCACGCCCAGCGGTTGCCGCCACCCGAACGATCCCCCCAGCACGTCGGTCTCGAACGACGCCGCGAGGCACGCCGCCGAGATGGCGACGCCGAGCGCCACCGGGACGAGCAGCACGCCTGCCGCGGGCATCGTGAGGGGCAACACGCCGCGGTCGCCGAGCACCGCCAGCGCGCCGAAGACCGCCACCATCGCCGCCGACCGCACCGCCCAGGCGAACCGCCACGACGAGGCGACGAGCGGTGCGACGAGCACCGGCAGGTGCAGCGCGACGGCGATCGTGGTGAGCGAGCCGAGGCCGAGGCCGAACGACGCCAAGCGGTGCAGCCCGAGTCGTGGCGCATCGGCGCCCGGCACACCGACGACCGCCGTCCAGCCGCCGCTGCCGAACAGCGTCGCCGACCACGGGAGCAGCAACACGAACGAGAGGGCGACCGCTGTCGCTGCACCACCGATCCACGCGAGCCCGGCGCGCACGCGGGTGCCGACGGCCATCGTGGCGAGCCCGAGCACCCCGCCGAGCACCAACACGACGACGGCGGTGACGGGAGCAAAGGCGGAGGCCACCGCCGTCACCAGCGACAACTGCGCGACCAGCCGCACCCGTCGGCGACGACCTGGCCGCACGACGCCGTCGACGTCACCGTCGGCAGACGCATACGGGTCGAGTCCCGACAGTCGGCGCAGCAGGTGCACGACCCACGGCACCGTGGCGTAGACGATGAGCCCCGTCCACTGTCCCGCCGAGAGCAGGTGCGACGGCAGTGGGACCGCAGCGAAGACTGCAAGCAGCACGAGCCGCGCACGCGGCGACGGGAACAGCGTGCCGAGCCGGTACGCGCCGAGCACGCCGAGCGCGTACAGGCCGACAACGGCGAGCGTCTGCAGCAGTCCCATGTGGAACAGCGTCGCGACGCTCGCGATCGCGACGAGGCCGAGCCCGGTCGGCGCTGCGGTCGACGACCCGAGGCCGTGGGCCGACCAACCGGACGCGAACGATGCCCACACGTCGGACGGACTGGCCGGGAACGCGAGGTACTCACCGAACCGAGGCACACCACCGGTGATGAGGTGACGACTGCCGACCACGAGCAGGAGGAGGACGACCGCCCACACCACGACCGGCGCACTGCCCGCCGCCTCGCGCCACCGCCGCTCGTTGGCGGCCTCCGGGTCGGTGGCACGGTGCAGTCGGCCGCGCACGAACGAGGCGAGCCGCGCGCTGCCCCGCCGTTGCAGGCTCGCGACCTCGAGGTCGGGTACGACGCGCAGGGGCGCGACCTCGCGCCGGCGAGCGAGGACGAGTGGCAGCCGGGGAACGGTGCCCACCAGCGCCGACAACGTCGAGCCGGCGCGGCGGACGCGACCGGTGACGAGCGAGACCACCACCTCGAGCAGGGTGATGAGCACGAGTTGCGGCACGACAGCACCGATTCGGCGACCACCGGTGAGCGTGAGCACGGTGTGGAACCTGTCGCGAGCCGCCCGCGCCGAAACGTGTCCCTCGCCGAGTCGGCGGAGCAGCCCCTCGCGGTGGCGAACCCGCGCCGACGGCACGACGACGACTCGCGCACCGCTGAGGTGCGCGCGCCAACACCGGTCGACGTCGTCGCCCGCGTACTCGATCGACGGGTCGAATCCACCGATCGAGCGGAACAGGTCGGCACGCACCATGAGGCACGCCGACGGGACGGCGAACACGTCGCGCACTCCGTCGTGCTGCTCCTGGTCGATCTCGCCCGGCTCGACGAGCGGGTCGACCTCGCCGAACCGGTCGACGGCATAGCCCACGTGCTGCAGCACCGACGGCCGCTTCCACTCGACGAGCTTCGGGCCGACGATGCCCGCGTTCGAGCGGTACATCTCCTCGACGAGCAGCCGGATGGCCTGTGACTCGAGTACGACGTCGTCGTGCAGGAAGCAGAACAGTCCGTGCGCTCCCTGCACGAGCGACAGCACCTGGTTGGCGGACGCCCCGAACCCGGGATTGCCCTCGACCCCACGCACGAAGCAGCCGGGAACGGCGGCCCGGATGCGCGCCGGCAGGTCGCCGGGTTCGCCGCTGACGAGGAACAGGCACTTGAGGTTGGGGTAGTCCTGCGCCGCCAGTGCCGCCAGCACGTCGTCGAACCACGCACCGGGCTCGTGCACCACCATCACGGCCACAACGGCAGGGACAGCAGGGGCTGTGGCGGTCGATTCCACGATGGGGAGACGTTAGCGGCAGGCCTCTCCGGCAGACCGTCACCGCCGGGATGCCGCTAGCGTGCCCTCGTGGCCCGTGTCCCGTTCTTCCCGCTCGACGTCCCGGTGCTGTCCACCGACGCGGTGCTCGATGCCGCGAAAGAACTCGGCTACGTGGCGGTCGGCTTCGGTGTGCTCGGCTTCCAGCGGGCGCAGGTTCGCCGCCGCGAGATCGAGCGGGCACTGCGGCCCGTCACGCGGATCGTGGGTGCCACGGTGAGCGGCGTGGCCGGCGCGGTCGAGTCGGTGGCCCAGACGCTGCCGTGCACCGGCAGGGATCAGGCGAAGTAGCCCGACACGTCGACGATGACGTGGGTGTACTGGTTCGAGTACAGGCACCAGCGACCTGACGAGTCGTCCGGTGACACCACGAGCGTGGCGGCGTTGACACCGGCCACGTAGCGCACCATCGACACCGACGGCACCGTTGCGAGACACGGGTGGACCGTGATGAAGCCAGTCGCGGTCGCCTGTGTCGACAGCACGCTCGCGACGAGGGCACGCACCGTGGCGGCCGCCGGGATCGAGGACGACGGCGCCAGGGTGACTGCCTTGTTGGACCCTGCGGTGAGGGCACCGCTGATGCCCTTCGCGACCCGCGAGTCGACCGCTCGATACGGCGTGACCGCGTAGTACGACGCAGTGCCACCACTGCCGAACCACCCGCTCATGTCGAGGGTGATGTGCATCGTCTTCGCGACATAGATGCACACCTCGCCGGTCCCGCTGAGCGCGACCTGCACGTGATTGGTGATGCTGACACCAGCAGTGGCGTTCAGCGAGCTGACCGCAGGCCGCGTCGCGGTGCACGGGTACACCGTCACGGCCCCGTTCGCGTCGGGGTCGTTCGCGTGCAGGGTGAACGCGGCCGCAATCGCACCGGACGGTGCACCACCCGTTCGCACGGCCTTGACCCTGAGTGTCGTGCCGCCCGCCACCTTGGCACCGGCGCGCGAGTCGTACAGCCGCAACGTCGTGATGGGCTGGTACTTCGAGCCCGCCACCGGCGTGTACTCGCCGTACACATCGACGATCAGGTTGGTGGTCACCCTCGAGTAGAGACACACCGTCCCGTCGGCGCCGAGGCGGCTGACCGCGAGTGCCGCCACATTCCGGTTCGCGACCGCCTGCACGTTCGACACCGGTGGACGCGTGGTGCCGCACGGGTACACCGTGACGGGTCCGCTGGCGGAGGGCGCGAGCGCGGCGACGTTGAGCACCACCGACGTCGACGTATCGGCGAGGCCCGGATCGATCACCAGCGTGCACCCGCCCACCAGGGGTGCCAGCGGGGCGCCGACGCCGGTGCGCGTGTCGACGAGACGCGACAGCGGGAGCGGTTGGAACAGCGACGCAGGGGCGGCACCGAGCGAGTCGGTGACCGGCGGCGCCACCTGGGTGCCGCACGGGTCGGGTGGCGGCGGTGGCGCGTCGAGGATGCGGAACCGGTTCGACTTCAGCGACCAGTGGGTGCGGAACGTGTCGCCCGACATCGTGGCGTACCCCGCCGTGCCGTCCGACCGGATGCCGTCGATGCGCACGCCGGTGACCCACCCGCCGAACACGTCACCGACAGGACCGCTCGTCGACGTGATCGTCAGCGACGTGAACGACGCGAATCCGTAGCGCGTCGCGATGGCGGCACCGTCGAGCGATGCCGTCCAGCGGTAGTTGGGGTTGAGCGAGGTGTCGTCGCCGTCGTCGACGACGGCAGGGAACGGCATGTTGGGGTCAGGGCTGGGCCGCGTGTAGCCACCGTTCGACGCGGCGAACATCGTGTTGGCGATGACCGCCAGGTTGGTGCTGACGCGGCGCACGCCGCCGGCAGTGGCCGTCACTGCCGCGTCGGTCGCCACGAACTCTCTCGCGGTGTACGACGCGCCGACCGCAGTTCGGGTGGCTGCGCCCGGGTAGGCCTGGCACGTCCGGTCGCAGATGCGCGCGTACGTGCTGTGGTTCGAGGCCATCGTGTACCCGCGCGCCGCGACCGCCTGCGCCTTGAGCGCCTCGAACCCACGGTCGAGTTGCGTGGCGTCGGGGTTGGGGCCCGCATAGGCCCAGCTGGGCGACATCTCGGTGGCGATGACCGGGCGCAGGTACTGCTCGAGGCGCACCACGTTGACCGTGCGAGCGCGCCCGTTGGCGTCGTTGACCGCGCGGATGCTGCCCCGGTAGGAACGCACCGTGCCGCCCGGCTCGCACACCGCCGGCAACTGCGAGTACGAGGTGCCGGCGGCGTACGGGTCGGTCTGCGTGCGGACCTCCACGGCCGTGGGGACCGACGACGCGACAAGCGTCCATCCGTTCACCACGGGGTCTCCCGTTGCCGCCGGGCACACTTCGGCGTCCGCCCTCGCCCACACTGCGTACGCCGGTGGGGTGCCGACAGGCGACACTTCGCGCGCGAGGACCGACTTCCACGGCCCACCGGCGAGGCCGTCGACGACGAGGCCGCCGGATGCGCTGACGACCGCCGTCTGCGCGTCGTCGAGACCCTGCAGTCGGACTGTCACCACGGTGTCGGTCGGCACGACGCCGGCTGACGTACCGCCGTAGTAATGACCGAGGATCGCCGTCGCGGTCCAGCCGAGATCGACGGCGTAGCCGTACGCGCCCCATTGGCTGAGGCCGTAGCCGTGGCCCCATCCCCCACCCTCGAGGCCCACCACTGCCTGCGCCGTGACCTGGGCGGTGACGGGCGCGGCAGCCGAGACCGGCACACCTGCCCCACCCAGCTCGGCGACGAGCGACAGCACTGCGACGAGCACACCGCCGCGGGCGCGGCGCAGTGGGCGCGCGACGCAGCGGAACGGGTGTCGAACCATGCCACAAGTCTGGCCGCTAGCCTCGGCCGCTTGGTGGCACCCCCCGACGTTCCCGCACCCGGCGCCACTCGTCGTGCCCCGGTGCCCGAGGGCACCATCCCGGTCGCGATCGGTCTCTTCATCGCCGGTGTCGCGAGTTACCTCTTCCTGAAGGTCGGCAAGCTCGCGCTCGGCAGCGACGAGGCGCTGCAGCCCATCACGAGCCTGTGGGTCGCGACCTTCGCGCTCGCACCCGGCGTGTTCCTGCCCATCGAGCAGTAGCTCACCCGGGCCCTCGCCCACCGCCGGGCCACCGGCGTCGGCGGCCGTCCCGTCCTGCGGCGTGTCATCGTGCTCGGCTCTGTGCTCGCCGCGGTCGTCTCGGTGATCATCCTCGCCGCGTCGCGCCCCATCGCACGCAACTTCTTCGACGACGACTGGGTACTCGTCGTCGCGCTGCTCATCGCGTTCGTCAGCTATACGCCGGCGCACATTGCGCGCGGCATCGCCAGCGGCCACGGCCGCTTCCGCGCGTATGCCGTCGTCATGTCGGCCGGCGGGGTGGTGCGCAT
>JBMSSR010000159.1:0-6643 GCA_049424465.1 Ilumatobacteraceae bacterium | reverse complement strand
CGTCGCCGATGTGAACATGGCGATGCAACTCGTGCAGGAGGGCAATCTTCCGACCGCCGAACGACACCTGCGCCGAGCGCTCGCGTCGGCGGTAGAACACGACGACACCAACATCGAACAGGAGACGCGCATTCGTCTCGCCGCGCTGCTCGTCGAGGACGGCCGGTTTGAGGAGGCGCTCGATCAGCTGGGTGCTCTCGCCGACGTTCACTTCGGGGACGACTTCGCACTCGCGTGCCGCCACCGTGCCGTGCTCGGCTCGGCCTACGTCGACAACTCGATGGCTGGCGCCGACGACTTCATGATGTCGTTCCAGGACGTCACGACCGAGTATTTCGGGGGCTACGTCTGGACGCGGCCGGGCCTGTCGAAGAAGACCCGCTCGATGCTCAACCTCGCGATGCTGGCGGCGCTCAACCGAGCCGAGGGTGAGGTGGGCGACCTGTTCCGCCACTTCTTCGGCGACTTCGAGTTCGACGGCATCACGCTGCGCGTCCCGACACGAACATTCGACGGACGGCTCGAGGTCGAGGTGGGCGGCCGGGTGCTCGAGCTGATCGAGGTGGGCCCGGCGCACACTCGTGGCGACACGATCGTCGTGGTACCCGATGCGCGCACGGTGTACACCGGCGACATCCTGTTCATCGGCGGCACCCCGATCGTGTGGGCCGGCCCGCTCTCGAACTGGGTGGCGGCGTGCGATCTGATGCTCGCGATGGACGTCGACACGGTGGTGCCCGGCCACGGTCCGGTCACCGACAAGTCGGGCGTCGCTGCGGTGCGTGACTACCTGGCGTTCGTCGACCGCGAAGCGACGGCGCGCCACCGTGCCGGTGTCGACGTGCTCGACGCGGCACGCGACATCGCCCGCGAGGTCGGCACCCGCGCCGACTTCTCGTCGTGGGGCGAGTTCGGCCGCATCGCCGTCAACGTCGACACGGCGTACCGCTCGATCGACCCGGCACACCGGAGCGTCGACGTCATCGAGATGTTCCGGCGGATGGCAGCGCTCGAGGGCTACACACCGTCGCACTGAGCCACCGGCGCCCGTCCGGTCGCGACGGTCGCTTCAGAGGTACTGCTCGGGGATGAGCGCCCGCCGCCCGGACGGCGACGCGCCTCGGAGCGACCGCCGAATCGCGAGCACCCAACCCACGATCACGCACACGCTGAAGATGAACCACTGCACGGCGTACGACAGGTGGGGGCCCTCGTCGAGCGTGGGGAAGGCCACGGGCACGAGCCCTGGCACGGCGTCGCCCTGCTCGGTGAGCACATCGAGATAGACGTCGCGCAGCGGGTCGTCGACCTGTTCGCCGAGCACGGCCAGCTCGACGCGACGGATCTCGGTGAGCTCGGCCGCGGGGTCGTCGCGCGTCTGGCCGCGGCGGGGTTCCTGGGTGAGCCGCACTCGGCCGACGACCTCGATGCGACCGCTGGGCAACGGCGGAAGTGCCGCCGTGCCGGGCGTGAACCCACGGTTGACGACGAGCACCGTGCCGTCGTCGAGGTCGAGCAGGGCCACCTGGTCGCGACCGCCGTATCCGTCCTGACTGATGTTGACGACGGTGAAGGTGCGGTCGCGGTAGGTGCCGCTGACGCGCACCCGCTGGAACTCGTGCGCGGCGGCAGCGGACGGCACGCCGTCGGCGATGGGCGAGTCGGCGACGGCCTGGACACCGGCGTTGAAGGTGCGCTTCTCGTCCAGCCGCCGCAGCTGCCAGAACCCGAGGTTGACCATCGCCACGACCACTGCGGCGCACAACAGGTGGAAGCCGATCCACTTCGGGCTGAGGAACCGTCGCAGGCCGGGGGCGCTCACCCGGCTGACGGTACCGCCCGTGGCGCTGTCACCACCATCGGGCGTGGGTGTCCGATCCCCGGGCGGTGGAGCGGCGGCCCCAGCCGCAGGGCTACGGTCAGGCCGATGGATCCCAGCGGCATCACGTCAGCGTGGCTGAGCAGTGTCCTCGGCGGCGACGTCGAGCTCGTCGGGTCGACACGCATCGGCGACGGGCTCGTCGGCATGAACCTGCGCCTCGAGCTGCGTGCGGCCGCCGGTCTGCCCGACCGGCTCATCGCCAAGCTGCCGTCCCCCGACCCCACGAGCCGCGCCACCGGGGCGGCGCTGCGCAACTACGAGCGTGAGGTCAAGTTCTACCGGGACATCGCCCCGACGGTCGACATCCGGGTGGCGCGCTGCTTCCACGGCGAGTGGGACCCCACCGACCACGACTTCGTGCTGCTGCTCGAGGACCTCGCACCTGCGCAGCAGGGTGACCAGGTCGCCGGGTGCTCGGTCGAGCATGCCCGCGTCGCAGTGCTCGAGCTCGCCCGGCTGCACGGCCCGCGGTGGGGCGACACCACGCTCGACGACATCGAGTTCCTCGAGCGGCGCAGCGGCGAGGCAGCGGCACAGCTGCAGACGATCTACGGCATGTTCATGCCCGGGTTCCTCGCGACGTACTCGCGGTACCTCGACCGGGACGCGGTCGACCTCATCGAGCAGTTCGCGTCACGCGTGGCCGAGTGGGTCGACGGGCGTGACCTGCCGCGCACGGTGACCCACGGCGACTACCGACTCGACAACCTGATGTTCGAGTCGGCATCGGGCGGGTACCCGGTTGCGGCGGTGGACTGGCAGACGCCGGGCCACGGACAGGCGACCGCCGACGTGAGCTACTTCCTCGGTGCCGGGCCACTGACCGAGGACCGCCGCCGGGTCGAGCGCGAACTGGTCGACGAGTACCTCGACGCGCTGTCTCGGTACGACGTCACCGTCGATGCCGACCACTTCTGGCACCACTACGCGCGTGACGCGTTCGGTGGCGTGATCATGAGCGTGGTCGCCTCGCAGATCGTGGGCTCGAACGAGCGCAGCGAGGCGATGTTCGCGGCGATGGCGGTGCGGCACACCCGTCATGCACTCGATCTCGACGCCCGGTCGCTCGTCTGACGCGCGCGAGTCGGCCGTTCGCCCGAGTGGGTCGACGACGGCGGGCGTAGCGTGCACGGCATGACGGTGTCGACCGAACGGGCGATGTGGGCACTGCCATTGCTCGTCATCGATGGCGACTGTGCGTTCTGCCAGGCCACTGCCGCCCGGGCATCCCGTGCCATCCGGCGCTTCCCGATCTCGGTCTCTTGGCAGGAACTGGAGCGGGCGGGCCTGTTGGCCGGTGGCCAGGGGGTCGGACCGGGGGATGGTGCCGCCCAGTCCGACGTCGCGGCGGCGTTGGGCATGCTGACCACCGACGAGTGCGTGCGCGCAGTGCAGTACATCGACCGAACAGGTCGGCTGCACGCGGCGCACGACGCCGTCGCTGCAGTGCTCCGCGACGCAGGTCGCGGGTGGTGGCTGCTCGGCACGGCGCTGCGCGCACCGGGCGTGCGCCAGGTCGGCGCTGTGACGTACCGGTGGGTGGCGCGGAACCGCTACCGGCTGCCCGGTGGGAGCGACCGCTGCTCGTTGAGTTCCGCGGCGAGCTCGTCGAGCGATCGCTGATCCCCGTCGAGCAGCCGTCGACGACGGCCGTCGGCGAACCCGGCCAGTTCGACGAGCGACACCCAGTCTGCGTCCGGCACCTCGAGCACTCGTTGCAGCGCGGCGGTGAGCGCAGCGACCGGGTCATCGTCGTAGGTTCGCAGCAACACCTCGACGTCTGCCTTGCGCAGTCGTGTCACGTGCCGATCGTACGGTCCGCCGCGTGCCGTGCCCCGTGACGCCGGCCCCGGCCGTTGCTAACGTGGGGGTGTCCATGCATCACGAGTGACCTCCACCTCGGTGGGGGTCCGGCAACCGGGGTGGAAGCTCCACGGTGCCTGCCCGCTTCGGCGGGGATGTGGTCCGGGTGCGCCCGGGCAACGGCTTCCCTCGTGGGGTGTGCGACGCCGGTCGGCGTGACGTCGGCGGCCGGCACACCGAGAGATCGGTCGACCCGACCACACGAGCACCCGGAGGAGGATCCATGACCACGCCGTCACGACGTGCCCCTGCCATTCCTGCGACGGGCGCATGGATGCCGGGTCATCCGGTCGGCAGCCGCCAGTTCTTCACCATCCCGCCCGAGCGTCCGTTCGCCCTCGACGGCGGCGTGATGCTCCGCGGCGTGACGATCGCGTACGAGACATGGGGCACGCTGTCGCCTCAGGCCGACAACGCGATCCTGCTCTGCCATGCGTGGACCGGCGACAGCCACGCCACCGGCCCTGCCGAGGACGGTCATCCGACGCCCGGGTGGTGGGAGGGGCTCATCGGGCCGGGGGAGGCGATCGACACCGACCGGTGGTTCGTGGTCTGCTCGAACGTGCTCGGCGGCTGCCAGGGGTCGACAGGCCCCGCCTCGGCGCATCCCGACGACGGTCGTCCGTACGGCAGTCGGTTCCCCGTGGTGACGGTGCGCGACATGGTGCGCGCCCAGGCGCGCCTCGCCGACCACCTCGGTGTGCGCCGCTGGCACAGCGTCGTCGGCGGCTCGATGGGCGGCATGCAGGTGCTGGAGTGGGCGATCACGTTCCCCGACCGTGTCGGCTCGCTGGTGCCCATCGCCACCTGCGCCTACTCGACGCCGCAGCAGATCGCGTGGGGAGCGATCGGTCGACGTGCGGTGCGCCTCGACCCTCGGTGGCGCGGCGGCGACTACTACGACGCACCCGACGGCGACGGACCCGCAGAGGGGCTCGCCGTCGCGCGGATGGTGGCCCAGGTGACCTTCCGCAGCGACAACGTGTTCACCGACCGCTTCGGTCGCGAGCTCGCTGACGGCGCAACGACACAGGACGGCCTCGGGCTGTGGCAGCGCTTCGAGGTCGAGCGGTACCTCGACTACCACGGCGAGAAACTGGCGCGTCGATTCGACACCAACAGCTATCTCATCATCGGCAAGGCGATGGATCTGCACGACGTCGGGCGCGGCCGCTCCGGCCTCGGTGCTGCGATGGCGCGCATCACGTCACCGGCGCTGGTGATGGGGATCTCGAGCGACATCCTCTACCCGTCGTACCAGCAGCGGCAGATCGACGAGGTGCTGCGGTCGAACGGGACCGAGTCGGGCTATGTCGAGATCGACTCGCCGCACGGGCACGACGCGTTCCTGATCGACCTCGACCAGGTCGGACCGCCGGTTCGCGCGTTCCTCGACCGCCAGTCGCGCTGAGGACCCGAGCGTCGACCGGCACGCGGTGATCAGCCGTCGCTGGCCGCGCCGTCGCTGGGCGGTACGCCGGGGGAGCCCTTGACGGTGCCGCTGGAGGGAAGGAGCGCGTCGAGCAGCGCCACGCACCTGCTCGAGCGCGGGATCCGGATGGCGAGGTCGATCAGTTGGTCGGCGCCGTCGCTGACCTGGCGGGCGACGTAGACGAGGACCCGTGCAGAGGGGCCGTCGCTGCGGCCGGTGAGTCGCCACACCGACCCGTTGCGGCGCATCATCCGCTTGCGGGACACGTGCAGGAGGCCATCGGGAAGGATCGCGATCTGTGCCTCGCGCGGACGACCGAGCGCCTTGCCGCCCGACAGTTCCTGGGCGTTGCACACGAAGCGGCGGCCGTCGCGGGTCGACCAATGCGGCTCGATGCGGTAGGCGAGGAACCACAGCCCGGCCAGACCGGCGAAGAACAGCAGGAACCACACGACGTCCATGACGCCAGCATGGCCCACGGCGGGACGGTCTGGCGACCGGCAGGCCCACTGGTCCGGGCGGACCGGACACCGCCACGGCCGACAGCTGGCGGGTGCCGACCTGCCGCCCGTGGATGGCGGGACACGGGCCGACCTGCGACACTTGCGGCTGTGATGTTGCCGTCCGTGCACCGAGTGCTGGCCGCCAGTGCCGCCGAGACCTTCGACGACCCGGTGAACGCCCGCACGATCCACCTCGTGGCATTCGGACTGATCGTGGTGGCGCTGGTACTCGTCGGTGTCACGGCATGGTGGTGGGTGGCCAGCCGGGTCGAGCACCCCTCGCTCGGGCCGCTCGAGGTGATGGGCACGACGCGGTGGCGCACGTCTGACGACGGGTTGCGCCGTGTGCGGCTCGATGCGGCCCGTCCGGTCGACGCGCCCGAACCGGTCGAAGTGGCCGATGAGCGCCCCGGTCGGTTCGTGACGCCGCCGGCGTCGAGTGCGCCGCGCGACCCGTTGCTGCAGGCCCGCCGCAGCGACTGACGACCAGCGGGTCGACGATGGTGCCGGAACCGGGCACGCGCCCGTACTGGTCCGGTACGGTGGCTGCATGGCCGATGGTTTCGACGTCGACGAGATGATCACCCGATTCCGCGAGCGGGCAGCCGCCGTGAAGCGCCGGCCGCTGCCGCCGGTGGCTGGCGACGAGCGGGCGCAGTTCGTGCGCCAGGCGCAGATCGACTACCGCGACTTCGCCATCATCGGCGACGCCGCGGCGTCGCTCGAGGACGGTGTGCTGGTGCTGCGGGTCGACCTGCGACCGGCCGACCAGCGCCCACCGGCCTGACCGTCCGTCACCCCGACACACGCCACGCGGCTCCGAGATCGGTCGGGTCCCACCCCCGGACCGCCGCCGACCTGAGCCACGTTGTCACCCCCGCGTACCGTCCGTTAGATTGCGCTCTGCAATACGCGGACGTGGCTCAGTTGGTAGAGCATCACCTTGCCAAGGTGAGGGTCGCG
>JBMSSR010000158.1:0-6695 GCA_049424465.1 Ilumatobacteraceae bacterium | reverse complement strand
GCATGGTGACGACGCTGGGCTGCGCGGTGATTTCGCCGGCGGCGCTGGCCGACGCGGTGATGGTCCAGCGCGCCCCGACCGACTCCGCGAGCCAGCCCGACAACAGGCTCGTCACACTGATGACGAGGGTCACCATCGCGAAGTCACCCGCCATCACGCGGCCACGGATGGCGTCAGGCGCGCGCACCTGCAGGCCGTAACTGCTGAGTGTCCACTGTGCGCCACCGCCCAGGTGCCCGAACGAGATCATCAGCGCGGCGATCGGCAGCAGTGGGGCCCACGCCGCACCGAGGTAACACGCGCTGTAGGCGACGCCGGCGATGCCGCAGACACGCAGCACCCGCGACAGTTGCCCCTGCGTGAAGCGCGCCGCGAGGAGTGGGCCGAGGCCGACGCCGACGCCGCGGGCGCCCATCAGCAGGCCGGTGCCGGCGTCGGACCAGCCGAACACCTCGCTCGCGAGTACCGGGAGCTGGCTGACGGTGCCCGCACCGATCGCGAAGGTGGCCTTGCTGCCGATGAGCGACAGGATGACGCGGTCCTCGCGCGCGTAACGAATCGCCTCGCGCATGTCGGAGATCGGCCGTACCGGTGGTCGCGTGCCGTGCGCTGCGGGCTCCTGCATCGGCCGCTTCACGAGGGCGAACAGTGCGAGCGCGACGACGAACGTGATCGCGTCGGCGAGGAATGCGGCGTTGCGCCCGAACACCTGGCTGAACACGCCGCCGATGCCGGCCCCGACGGCGAGCATGACGCCCCACATGCTGCCGAACAGCGCATTCGCCTGGCGCAGTTCGTCGGGCGAACGCGCGAGGTTGGGGACCCCTGCGTCGATCGCCGGCTTGACGACGGCAGCCAGCGAGCTGATGAGGCCCTGGAAGAGGAACAGCGGCCACACGTGTTGCGTCGATGCCGTCAGCAGGCCGAGTGCTGCGACCGCCTGCACTGCCGAGACCGCGAGCAGCAGACGGCGTCGGTCGAACCGGTCGACCAGCGAGCCGGCCAGCGGCGACGCGAGGAACGAGGGCAGCGAGAACGAGACGTACGCAACGGCGACCAGGAATTCGCTGCCCGTCGCGTCGAACACCATCGCGGCGATCGCGACGAAGGTGAACCAGTCGCCGAGGAATGACACCACCTGGGCGATGAAGAGCCACCGCAGGTCGGCGTTGCTGCGCAGCAGTCTCAGCACGTGGCCCTCGCCGCGTGTGCGCCGAGCAGCATCGCAAGGCACGCGGTGAGGCGGCGGGCGGTCGGCAGGTGCAGGAACTCGTTCGGGCCGTGCGCGTTCGAGCCCGGGCCGAGCACGCCCGTGATGACGAACTGGGCTGCAGGGAACATCTCGCCGAGCATCCCCATGAAGGGGATCGAGCCGCCCTCGCCGTACGCGGCATGCGGTACGCCGAAGGTGGCGGTACTGGCTGCGGCGAGCGCCGCGTCGAGCCATGGCTCGAACGAGGGTGCGTTCCAGCCGGGTCCGGCGGTCGCGTCGTCGAAGGTCACGCGGGCGCCGTACGGCGGGTCGGCGGTGAGCGCCTCGGCAACCGCGGAGAGGGCGGCCTCGTGGTCGCACGTGGGCGGAATGCGCAGGCTGAGATGCAGCGACGTGAACGGTCGCAGCACGTTGCCGGCCGATGCGAGCGGCGGGATGCCGTCGACGCCGGTGACCGACAGCGCCGGCCACCACGTGCGCGCCAGCAGCATCTCGGTGGGGTTGTCGACCGCGGGGCCGGCGCCGTCGACGAACGGGAAGTGCGTGGAGATGTCGAAGTCGTCAGCGGTGCGCGCGGCCTGCACCTGACGGTCGGCGGGTACGTCGACATGCAGTTCGTCGAGCAGCAGTCGTCCCGACGTGCTGTCCTCGATGCGCTCGATGAGGTGGCGCGCGATGCGGAACGACGACGGTACGACACCGCTGGCCTCACCGGAGTGGATGCCCTCGTCGAGGATGTCGACGCGCAGGGTGCCGCCGACGAGGCCGCGCAACGACGTGGTGACCCACATGCGCTCGTAGTCGAGGCAGCCCGAGTCGAGGCAGAGCACGAGCGACGGCGAGCCGATGCGGTCCGCGAGCGCCGCGAGGTACGCGGGCAGGTCAGGGCTGCCGCTCTCCTCGCTGGCCTCGATGAGCACGACGCAGCGCGTGTGCGCGAGACCGGCGCGCTGAGCGGCCTCGATCGCGAGCAGCGACGCGAATGCGGCGTAGCCGTCGTCGGCGCCACCGCGCCCGTACAGGCGATCGTCCTCGACGACGGGTGTCCACGGGCCGAGGCCGTCACGCCAACCGGTCATCTCCGGCTGCTTGTCGACGTGGCCGTAGAACAGCACCGTGTCGGTGGGGGTGGCGTCGCCGGTGGCCGGCACCTCGCAGAGCACGACAGGTGTGCGGCCGGCCAGTTCGACGACCTCGACGGTGAGCCCGGCGATCTGCCGGGCGGCGCACCACGCCCGCACCAGCTCGATGGCGCGGTCGAGGTGGCCGTGTGCGCGCCACTCGGGGTCGAACGAGACCGAAACACACGGGATCGCGATGTAGTCGTGGAGCAGCGGCTCGATGTCGGCCTCCCACACGTGGTCGATGTGGGCACGGATCGACTCGACGGTCGTGGCGGACAGGGAATCCCGGGCGCTCATCGGCGGACCTTCGCGACGGTCTCGATGACGCGTTCCGCCTCGGCGACGATCGACCGCACGATGTCGCCAGCCGGCACGAGTCGGTCGATCGCCCCGACACCCTGGCCGCACGGCATGAACTCGCGAGCGGCGTCGACGTCGGTGCCGTCAGGTGCGCCGAGGTGGTTGACACCGGCGTTCATCGACGCGACCGCCTGCGCCGGGAAGGGCTGCAGCTCGTCGGGGTGCAGGTCGAAATGCTCGGTCCACGGCGTGCGCACGACTCGACAGGTCTTTCCCGTGTACGCACGGCTGATCACCGTGCCGTCCTCCGCCAGCGCGAGCAGCGTCTCCTTGTAGCCATTCACCGCGCGTGCCTCCGGTGTGGCGATGAAGCGTGTGCCCAGCCACACGCCGTCGGCACCGAGTGAGAGTGCTGCGGCGAGGCCCCGACCGTCGAAGAGGCCGCCAGCCGCGACCACCGGCACCCTGCCGTTCACCGCGTCGACGACCTGCGGGATCAACGCCATCGTCGCCACTGTCCCGGTATGACCGCCGCCCTCGGTGCCCTGCGCGATCACGAGGTCGACACCGCTCGCCACTGCGGCGACGGCGTGGCGCACCTTGCCGCACATGCTGCCGACGAGGACGTGGTGTGCGTGCAGTTCGTCGATCACCTCGCGCGGCACGCCCAGACCGGCGACGAACAGTGCTGCGCCGCCGTCGATGACGGTGCGCACGCCGCGCTCGACCTGCCCGGGCAGTGCAGTGAGCAGGTCGACGCCGAACGGCTGCGTGGTGGCAGCGCGCACGCCAGCCATCTCGACCGGCAGTTCGTCGGCGGACATCGTGCTGGCACCGAGCGTGCCGAGGCCGCCGGCCTCGCTGACGGCGGCGACGAGACGGTGATAGCTGACACCACCCATGCCGGCGAGCATGACGGGGTGCTCGATGCCGAGCATCTCGGTGAGACGTGTGTGCAGGGCCATGCGGCGACGGTACCCCCCGCACGAGGTCACGGCGGGTGTCGGGTGGCCCGGCGGGCGTTGCCGGGCGCTACCCGGTGGCCCCGCCGACCGTCAGCGCAGGGGAGCGGACTGGCGCAAGAATCGCCGGTGCCACCGGCGGGGTGTCAGGGCGATGGCGCGGGGCTCGTCCTCGAACATCCACCGCACGAAGTTGCGACGGGTGAAGTCGTTGGTGTCGACGACGCGCAGCGCACCCCGAGTGAGCACCGGGTCGGCCAGCATGCGACTGAGCACCTTCGACATGCGGTGGTCGGCGAGCAGTTCGTGCCGTACGGCGCGCTCGTAGGCGCGGCGGGTGCGTGCCGCATCCCCGTGGTGCCGCGTCGCGCCGTGGACGATGGCATCGGCGGCCAGCCGGCCGGTCAGCAGCGCCTGGCCGATGCCCTCGCCGGTCATGACATCGGTGGCGCGTGCAGCGTCCCCGACGAAGAGCACGCGCCCGTCGGCCAGCACGGCGCGGTCGACCGCCGCCGGAATGGGCCACGCGGTGTGCCGACCCTCGAGCTCGACGCCCGGGCCGAGCGCCGCAGCGATGTGCGGACGGCTGATCAGCGTCGCCCACTCGGCCTTCATGTCGGCACCCGACCGCGTGCCGTCGCGCAGCACGCCGTACCCGAGGTTCACCCGCCCATCGGGCAGCGGGAAGCTCCACGCATAGCCGGGCAGCAGGTCGGGCTCGAACCACACGTACAGGCGGTCGGCAGCAGGGCCCGTGACATGACGCGCGTACTGGCGGAATGCATGCCACTCACCGAGGTAGCCGGGTTCGGCGAGGCCGAGCAGCTTGCGCGTCGGTGACCACATCCCGTCGGCGGCGACGACGAACCGGCATGCCAGTTGCTGGACGCCACCGTCGGGCCCGTCGACGGTGACCACGACGTGGTCGCCGTGCTGCGCGAGTCCCGTGAGCGACGTCTGCTCGCGAACGTCGGCGCCCGCACCGCGGGCGAGCTCGAGCAGGGCGTGGTCGAGCTCGGCGCGCGGGGTCGTGGCGGCGTAGATGCCGTCATCCGGCATCGACAGCGCCACCTCGCGGCCGGATGGCGAGCGCAGCCACACGTCGTGCACCGTCATCCAGTTGGGCACCATCGACGGCTCGAGGCCCAGCGGTACCAGCTCGCGCATCGCCAGCGTGGTGAGCCCGTCGCCGCAGCACTTGTCGCGGGGGAACGAGGCTCGGTCGACGAGCACCACCGTGCGTCCGGCACGGGCGAGTGTGATCGCGGCCGCCGAGCCTGCCGGACCGGCGCCCACCACGATCGCGTCGATCAGCGAGGAAGTCACGCCCGCAGGCTACGACCCCGCTCCGTGCGGCGCCGATCCGCGAACGGCTGCGACGCGTGTTCGTGCGTCACAGTCCGCGGGCGTGTGGCGTCAGCCGTCGAGGCGGACGGCGGGCCGGGTGACCGTCCTCCACGAGGTGAACTGATCGCGTGCTCTGCGTCGGAGATCGGGCAGCAGGGGGTACAGGGCGTCGCCCGGGCACGCCGTGTACGACATGTCGCGGTGTCCGGCGATGGTGGGAGTGGTGACGACGCTGCCGGCCGGCCACCGGTTCGAGCCGCGCGACACGAAGGTGGTGGTCGCGCCGTCGGCCAGCGAGACGAGGTCGCGGCCGGCCAACCACGCCAGCACCTTCACGAGTGACGTCTGCGCAGCGGCCGTGGGTGCGGTGAGCGTGAAGTTGCCCAGCAGACAGACCAACTGGGCGTAGCCCTGGTTGCCGCCGGTGGCATCGGCGCGCACGGGTCGGACCAGCGAACCCTCCCGGCCCTGCCACACGTCGCCGTCCCGACCGATGAAGAAGCCGTAGCACACGTCGGGCCACCCCTTCTCGGGGCCGGTCTGCCAGGCGTACGCGCTGCGGATGACGTCGCGGGCACTGGCGTAGTCGTTGGGTGACGCGGTGTGGTGCACGAGGAGGAACTTGGTGGTCTCGCGGGCGATGTCGCCCTTCGGCGGCAGGTCGGCACCCCACACGTCGCGCGGGCGGATGTACAGCCCCGGCATCACCTGCACCGCCCCGCTCACGGCGGTCGCGTCGTACGCCGCTGCGTCGACTGTCGGCGCCGATGCGGCGGCCGGTCCCCGGTTCGCGGCACCTGCCCCGTTGATCCCGTGCCGGTCGGCACCGACGGTGCGCCGCCCACTCGGGCGTGCGGCACCGGTGTCGAGTCCCCATGTCGCGGCACCCGCGACGGTGACCGCCGCAGCACCGCGCACGGCGGCGCCGCGCAGAATCTCGCGCCGTGTCGGCTCGCGCTCGCACTCGCACATCGTCGTCACCTTATGATCGCCCGGAACACCGAGGAGGAGATCCCCATGAGCAGACTCTGCGAAGGCCGAATTGCGATCGTCACCGGCGCGGGCCGTGGCATCGGCCGCGAGCACGCCCTGATGTTGGCGTCGCACGGCGCCAAGGTGGTCGTCAACGACCTCGGTGGCAACGTCGACGGAACCGGTGGCGACCTCAGCCCCGCCGACCAGGTGGTGCAGGAGATCCGCGCCATGGGCGGCGAGGCCGTGTCGAACGGCGACAGCGTGTCGTCATGGGAGGGCGCACAGCGCCTCATCAACACTGCAATCGAGACCTTCGGTGACCTCCACGTCGTGGTCAACAACGCCGGCATCCTGCGCGACCGGGTCCTCGTCAACATGACCGAGGAGGAGTGGGACGCCGTGATCAACGTCCACCTCAAGGGCACGTTCGCCCCCAGTCGCTGGGCTGCGGCCTACTGGCGCGAGCAGCACAAGGCGGGCAAGCCGGTGTCGGGCCGCATCATCAACACCACGTCGGTCAGCGGCATCTACGGCAATCCCGGTCAGACCAACTACGGCGCCGCGAAGGCCGGTATCGCCGCCTTCACCAACATCGCCGCGCTCGAGCTCTCGCGCTACAACGTCACGGTCAACGCCGTCGGCCCGGTCGCGCTGACTCGCATGACCGAGGGCCTCGGCCCGGCACCCGAGACCGACGAGGAGCGCGAGGCTCGATCCCCGCGCTGGATCGCACCCATCGTCACGTGGCTGGCGAGCGAGGAGTCAGCAGGTGTC
>JBMSSR010000157.1:0-6924 GCA_049424465.1 Ilumatobacteraceae bacterium | reverse complement strand
CCCCGGTACACCGAAATGGTGCCTGACCTCGGGTCGGGAATCACCGCCATGGTGACGGTGCAGAATGCGCTACATGGGCATTCTGATTCCTGAGGATTTCCCGATGTCGCAACTGCGCAATGAGGAAGAGCGCAGGGTCGTCGGAGCCCTCTGCGACCAGCTCAGTGATGGCTGGCTCGTCATGCCGGATGTCGGGCTCACGGGCAAGCGGGATCGCCAGGCTGACATCGTCATCGCGCACCGACACGAGGGCGTGGTCGTCATCGAGGTGAAGGGCCACCTCCCGATCATCCGCGATGGCCACTGGTATGCCCACGGGAGACCGATGGAACCGCAGCCGTTCGCCCAAGCTCGGGACAACGCCTACGCGGTCGCTCGGCATCTTCGTACCGTCCACCCCGATCTGGAGCATCTCCGAGTCGAGTACGCCGTCGCATTCCCGAATGCCGGTGTCATCTCCGGCGACCTGACACGCGACATCGACCTGACGCAAGTCTTCACCAGCGGACACGTCGATGCGATCGGCATGGCCGTCGAGGACCTCATGCATCGCCGTAGTTGGTCCTCGTCGATCAGCGACGAGGCGTTCGCGGCGATCGTGGCGGCGCTGCGGCCGAACGCCGAGTTCTCGTGGGACCACGAGGCGCGAGCCCGCTTCGCGCGCGCACGACTCGAGAAAATCTGCGCGCAGCACGTGCGCGCGCTCGAGCGACTCGATGTCAATCGTCGCGTCGTCGTCACCGGGTCTGCCGGCACGGGCAAGACGCGGTTGGTCGTGGCATGGGCGATCCGCGCGGTCAACCGCGGCGAACGGGTGCTGGTGACCTGTTTCAACGAACCGCTCGGCGCAATGATCGGCGAGCGGTTGCCAGAGTCGGACCGGCTTCGAGTGGGGCCGTTCCTGCCGCTCGCGAGGGGATTCGACGGTATGCCGGCGATCGACGACCCCGACGACTCCGCCACGGGCGAGGCGATCCAGAAGTTCTGGGACTACACCGTGGTCGGGCACCTGCAGCGCAACTGGCACCGCATCACCGAACAGTTCGACACGATCATCATCGACGAGGCGCAGGACCTGAGCCCAGCGTGGATCGCGCAGTTGATGCAACTGCTCGACCCGGCCGGGCCACGGCGCGTACTGATGGTGGCGGACGAGTCGCAGGTGGTGTACGAGCGCGGATTCGTACTGCCGCCGGCAGACGACGGCTGGACCCACTGCGAACTGGCCAGCAACTGCCGCAACACGTACGAGATCGCGCAGTTGGTCCGGCGACATCTCCGTGGTGCGCCGCCACCGACCGGCGGGCCCGAGGCGCTCAGCGTGAGCTGGCTGCAGGCCGAGACCGAGGACGCGGCCGTCGACCACATCGACGCAGAGGTCGAGCGCATCGTCGATCACGACGGCATCGACGCCGAGCGGGTGCTGTTCGCCACGTTCAGCAACGCGACGAGGGACGGCATCCGCGATCGGCATGCGATGGTGCCGTTCGAGGAGCGCAACGAGCACGCGTTGGTGTGCGAGAACGTGCGGCGGTCGAAGGGCCTCGAGTACGACTACGTCGTGCTGGTCGCACTGCCCGGTGACAACGTGAGCGATCTCCTGCTGTACGTGGGTTGCACCCGAGCGGTGTCGGGGCTGACGATCATCGGCCCCGAATCAGTCGCCCGACGTCTCGGCTTGGCGGGAGGGGACTCGGCGTAGCGACCGACGCCGAGCTGCGCCGGCGGCACGGGGACCGCCGGCGTCACCGACGGTCAGGGCTTGGTGGTGTCGGGGGAGCCGCCCACCGTGATGGGTGCGTCCGTGGCGACCGGGAGCGGCGGCTCGGTGGTCGGCGTCGTGCACGTGGCCCCTGCCGACGTGAGCTGCTTGCCTGCCCGGTCGAGCGCCACGACGTCGACCCGGGTGGCACCGAGCGGGGTCGGCGTCTCGAGATGGCTCCCGCCGGTGAACTTGGTGAACTCGAACTTCGTGGCACCCGTCGGCGCCGTCCACGTCAGCACGACCTTCTTCGCGTCGATCGGTGCCTCGTCGACCGATGACACACCACCGGACAGGCACTGCACGACGGGCTGCAGCGCCACCACGGTGCCGCTGCGGGCGGCGTCACCGCACGCCGCGAGGCCGCCGACGACGAGAGCGACCAGGGACATGCTGGCGAGACGGGCGGGGAGTGTGTGGATGCGCATGACTGATCTTTCGGCAGGTGTGGCTCTGAACTGAACGGAGTTTAGCAAGCCGGTGGTCAGCCGGGGCCCGTTCGCCCCCGCTCAAACGTCTGTTCGATGCTTGGTGCGCCATGCCCCCAACGGGCAGGCTGGGGGTGTCATGAGCAGTGAGACCCCCGCCCCCACCTCCACCGAGCACGTCGGCGCGTCGTCGCCGACCGAGGCCACCAGTCCGCTCAGCGAGCGTGATCTGGCGATCGTGGAGTTCGAGGCGTCGTGGTTCACGCTCGACGAGGACCGCCACGACGCGATCCGGGCGAGGTTCGCCTGCTCGGTCGAGGAGTACAATCGGGAACTCAACCGCGTGATCGATCATCCGGCAGCGTTGCTCGCCGATCCGCTGGTGGTGCGCCGTCTGCGCCGCCAGCGCGAGCGCCGCCGCCGGGCGCTCATCGATGGCGCGGCAGCCGGCGAACACGCCTGAGGCCGGCCCGACACGGAGGAACCCCGATGAGCCGAGACGACATGGGTCGCACGTCACGCAGTGCGCCGCCCCCTGCCCCCATCGGCTCGTCAGTCGCAGTGTTCGTCACCCTGGTGGCGCTCGTGCTCGGGTTCCTCATCCTCCGCCAGGTCAACAGCGACCCGGCAACGGTTGCGCCGTCGGGCAACGACAGCGACACGACGGTTCCGCCGTCGGTGACGGGACTGCCCGACGTCACCTCGGCACCCACCACACCGACCACCGAGGCGATGGTGTATTCGGGTGCGTCGGTCGTGGTCGCCAACTGCAGTTCGCTGAACGGTGTGGCGGGCGACCTCTCGCTGGCGCTCAGCGGCCTCGGCTGGACCACGGTGAAGGCAACCAACGGCACGGTCAAGCTCGCCACCTCGAAGGTGCTCTACAACGCCGACGACCCTGCGGCGCTGCCGGTGGCCAACTCGATCGCGAAGACGCTCGGTGGCATCAAGGTCGAGCCGGCACCCACCGTGCTGCCGGCAGGTGAGGGCACCTGGCCCGAGGGCTCGGCGGTGCTGGTGATGCTCGGCGACGACTATGCGGGCCGCACGATCGCCGAGATCCAGGCACGTCCGTCGGCGTTGCCGGTGGCCGTCGAGACCACCACCTCGACTGCTGCGCCGTAGTCGCCGCCGCGCCCGTCAGCGGCGCGAGAGGCACTCAGTCTGCAGGTGACAGCGAACGGAGCAGTTCGAGCGACGAGTGCTCGATGCACCACAGTGGCTCGCGCATCGCGCGGTCGAGGCCGTGATCGCGCGCAATCGATCGGTGCTCGATGCGGTCGCGCACCTCGGGTGCGCTGTCGCCGACGATCGCCGCGACCCGCCGACCGAGCGCGGTGCACATCGACTGCACGCCGCCGATGACCTTGCCCTCGAAGCTCTGCTCGTCGAGATAGCCCTCACCCGTGATGACGAGGTCGGCGGCGGCGATCTTGTCGTGCAGGTCGATCTCGTCGGCGACGAGGTCGAAGCCCGGGAGCAGGCGCCCGCCGAGCGCGACGAGCCCGCCCGCCAGGCCACCGGCAGCGCCCGTGCCGGGCAGGTCGCGGACGTCGATGCCGTACTGCTCGCGGTACACCTGGGTGAGGCGCTCGAGCCGTCCGCGCAGCAGGTCGACCTGTGCGGGTGTCGCACCCTTCTGCGGCGCGAAGACCGGCGCGGCGTCGACGAACTTGGTCTGCACGTCGCATGCGACGAGGAGCGTGACCGCCTTGAGCCGTGCCGGCGCGGTGACGGCGCGGACGCAGCCGAGGCCGCCATCGGTGGTCGCAGAGCCACCGAGGCACACGATGATCTTCTTCGCGCCGAGATCGAGGGCCTGGTCGATGAGTTCGCCAGTGCCGGTCGTGGTGGCAGCCATCGCGTCATTGCGCTCCCGGCCGCCGACGAGCGTGAGCCCTGACGCACGGGCCATCTCGATGACGGCGGTGCCCCGGTGGAAGCGCCACTCGGCCTGCACGGGATCTCCCAGCGGACCGGTGACGGTGCTGACGCGATTGGCGCCGCCGAGTGCCTCGAGCGTGCCCTCACCACCGTCGGCGACGGGCTGCTCGACACAGTCGTGACCGAGCTCCCAGCACGCATGACCGATCGCGGCGGCGACCTGCGCCGCGGTGGCCGTGCCCTTGTACTTGTCGACCGCGGCCAGCACTCGCATCCGGCTCAGGCTAGGCGCATCCGGTCGCGACAAATTCCGACTGCGCCGGTAGTGTTTCGCGCATGGCCGTGACCGTTCGCATCCCCACCACGTTGCGCCCGATGGCGGGCGGTTCCTCCACCGTGCAGGTCGAGGGCAGCACGCTGCGCGAGGTCATCGCCAACCTCGACGCAGCTCACCCCGGGTTTGCCGACCGTCTGCTCGACGAGGCCGGCGCGTTGCGCAAGTTCGTCAACCTGTTCGTGGCCGATGACGACGTGCGCTACCTGCAGGGTCTCGACACCCCGGTGCCAGCGGGCGAGACCGTCAGCATCATCCCCGCCGTTGCCGGCGGGTGACGTCGCGACACACCGACGGCAGGCGGCCCCGGACGGGGCGGACCGCGGGAGCGGCCAGCGTCGGTTACCAATGTGTACGCATCGTGTCGTCGGCGCTATGGTCGCCGGCATGGCAGTGATCGACGAGCGGGCGCTCGACCGTCTCATCACCGACCTCGGTGAGGACGCCGTCGACGGACTCGTGCGCACCTACCTCGACGCGCTGTCGGCCCGCCGCACGACGCTGAGCGAGGCCATGGCGGCCGGCGACCTCGCTGCTGCCCGGCGGGTCGCGCACCAGTTGCGCTCGACGTCGCAGCTCGTCGGTGCGACGACACTGGGTGAGGCGAGTGCCTGGCTCGAGGCGGTCGCGACCGCTGGCGACACCGAGGGTGCACAACAGGCTGCCGACGAGATCGCGCGCCTGAGTCCCGAGGTGGCGCGCGCCCTGCAGGTGTGGCTCACCCGCTGACGGGTGCGTCGTCGGCCCGTCGACCGGCCTGCCGCCGGGTCGGGCATGATGGACCGGATGGCACGCCGTGGTGAGTCACCTCGCGACTCGCTCGAGATCGAGATCGAGCCGGTCCGCCGTACGGCGTCGCAGGCGCCACGGGCAGGCACCGTCGACGACGCTGACGAGCTGAGCGGATCGACTGGCGACACGTTCGAGGCCGAGGCCGAGGCCGGCGTGCCGTGGCAGGTCGCTGCGGTGGTCGTGGTGGCAACGCTGGCGCTCGTCGGCGTGAGCGTGATCGGCCTCACCCGACCCGCCGTCGACCTGATCGCCGTTGCGACCAGCACGACGACCGTCGGGGCGCGGCCCACCACCGAACCCGTGCCGACCGCGACGACCATCCCGGCCGACGAGATCGGCGCGATCGCCGAGGAGGGCGCGCCATGGCCGTCCGATGTCGCCCTCATCGTGGCCGGTGAGCACGGCATCGACCGGGTGACCGGCGAGAAGGGTGAGGCCGTCATCACGCGCCTCGACATACCGGACGCGGTCAGCGGCCTCGTCGACGACCCCACGACGGGCACCACGGTCGAGACGACGGCGAACGACGATGCCACGTCGGTCGAGCGTGCCTTCGAGGTGCAGGACGGCTCGCTGGTGTTCCAGTACACCCGCGGCGACATCGTGCGCCTGCTGCCCGACGGGTCGATGACGGTGCTCGTCCCCGCAGCGCCCGGCGTGCTGCTCGAGGACGCCGACATGCCGGGTGCCGACCCCAACCGGCTGACGTACGTCTACCGGACGGCGGGCGACACCGAGGGCGCCGCGTTCAGCCTGGCCATCCAGTCGGGAACGAGGCGGGTCGAGACGCCGGTGATGGGCGGGTGGGGTGTCAGCTACGGCCGCTTCACCCTGTTCCTGCCGACCGTCGCGGCGACGACATGGGTCGACGACACGTTCAACCGCGGTACTGCGTACGTCCAGTTCCCGACGGGCCAGCAGGCTCGTGCGTCGGTCGACCCGTCGGGTACCGCGGTCCTGCAGTTCGCGGGTGATCCCAACGAGGGTGGATCGGTGCTGCTGACGACCGACTACCTCGTGGGTGGCGTCGACAACACGCCTCGCGCGGTCCAGCAGACGTCGACCGTGCGCCAGGTCGACGCTCGCGGCTCGTCGGTGGTGGTCTACCGCGACGACGACACGTCCGAGTACCTCGACCTCGAACCTTTCCGCAGGTTCGACATTCCGGTGCGTGGGTTCGCGACCGTGTCTCGCTTCGTCCACAGCCCGCTCATCGAGAACGTGTCGTCAGCACTCACGCAGGACAATCCGCGCACGTGCATCATCGGGCTGCCCGGCAACAACCATTCCCTCGCGCCGTATGCCGACGACCTCGACGCCGATCAGATCGCCGGCGCCGACCCGTCGGTGGTCGACGGGTTCGCGGCGCTGATCGCGACGCTCGATGACGGTTCGTTCGTGGTGCGCGTCACGTTCGACGCGTGCGTGCTGCACCTGCGTGGTTCGGGCATCACCCGCAGCGAGCTCGAACAGTTCCTGTTGCAGGCCGACGTCGGCCACGTCGGCGTGTGGGACGTTGCGTGCCCGCCCAACGCCTACTGCGTCCCGACGTCGCCCGGCGGCCCCGAGACGACCTCGCCGTCGATCCCGTCGAGCACACCGGGGGCGTAACGGCACGGCAGCACGCCCCGTGACGCGAAAGAGCCCGGTGCGTGTGCACCGGGCTCTTTCGTCTGACACGACCGCCGAGCGGGCGGGCGGCAATCAGTTCGTGCGGCCGTGCA
>JBMSSR010000156.1:0-6966 GCA_049424465.1 Ilumatobacteraceae bacterium | reverse complement strand
TCGATCAAGGAAGTCAAGTTCCGTCCCAAGATCGGCAAGGGCGACTTCGACACCAAGGTCCGCCACATGCACGACTTCCTCTCCGAGGGTCACAAGGTCAAGGTCACGCTGCAGTTCCGTGGCCGCGAGATGGCCCACCCGGAACTCGGCTCGAAGATCCTCGATGCCGTGCTCGAGCAGCTCGGACCGCTCGCCAAGGTCGAGACCCAGGCCCGCCTCGAGGGCCGCAACATGACCATGGTGCTGGCGCCCGAGAAGAAGGTCGCTCCGAAGAAATCCGATCGCCCCGCCGATGCCGCCCCGGCCGACGCCGCACCTGCTGCGGTCGCCGCCGACGGCGAGTGACCGGCACCACGACCTGACCGGCCTCGACAACCGGTCGAAGCCCGACGGCCCGGCCGTCACCACGTCGCCACGCGACCCCGTCAAAGGACATCCTCATGCCCAAGATGAAGACCAGCAAGACCGCTGCGAAGCGATTCAAGAAGACCGGCACCGGCAAGCTGCGCCGCCTGCAGCAGAACCGCCAGCACCTCTTCGAGAAGAAGCCCTCGACCCGCACCCGTCGTCTCGACGGCGAGGTCGATGTGCACCCCGGTGACGCCCGCAAGATCAAGCGCCTCCTCGGCGAGCGCTGACCCCGACCGTCCCGCACCCGTCCCCACCAGACCGACACAGACAGGAGTACCACCATGGCACGTGTGAAGCGAGCCGTTGGCGCGAAGAAGAAGCGCCGCCAGATCCTCGAGCGCGCGAAGGGCTACTACGGCAACAAGAGCCGTTCGGTGCGCGCCGCCAACGAGCAGGTCATGAAGAGCGGGCAGTACGCATTCCGCGACCGCCGCGCCAAGAAGGGCGAGTTCCGCCGCCTCTGGATCCAGCGCATCAACGCGGCATGCCGCCTCAATGACATCAGCTACAGCCGGTTCATCGCCGGCCTCAACGCTGCCGGCATCGAGGTCGATCGCAAGGTCCTCGCCGACCTCGCTGTCACCGACAGCGCAGCGTTCGCGTCGCTGGTGGCCCAGGCCAAGGCGGCGCTCTGAGCCCTTCCCGCGAGGGGTTCGACGCGAACGAGGGTGCCGGCGCGGCCGGCCTCACGTTCTCCAATCCGAAGGTTCAGCGACTGCGGCGTCTCTTGGGGCGCCGCAGTGCGCGTTCCGAGGAGGGTGTCGTCGTGGTCGCGGGGGAGTCGTTGCTCGCCCAAGCCGTCGCCGCCGGATGGTCGGTCGAGGCGCAGTTCGTCGCCCCTGGCGCGTCGCCTGTCGAGTGTGACGCACCCGTCCACTACCTCGCGCCCAACGTCATCGAGCGCGTGGCGACCACCGACACACCGCGCCCCGTCATCGCGGTACTGCGCCGTCTCGACCGGGTGCTGCCGCAGCAACCGACATTCCTGGTGCTCTGCGAGCACCTGTCCGACCCCGGTAATGCCGGCACCATCATCCGGTCTGCCGAGGCTGCCGGTGCGGACGGAGTGGTCTTCACGCCGGGGTCGGTCGACCCGTTCGGTCCCAAGGTCGTGCGGTCGAGCGCCGGCAGCGTGTTCCGCGTGCCGGTGGTCGTCGGCGCCCTCGATGCCGTGCGGGAGACCGGCGTGCGACTGCTCGCCACGTCGTCACACCGTGGCACGGTGTACTCGGACGCCGACCTCGTCGGTCCGGTCGCCCTCGTGGTCGGCAACGAAGCGCACGGCCTGCCGGACGACGTGGCCGTCGACGAGTGGGTCACGATCCCGCACCACGGCCCCACCGAGAGCCTCAACGTCGCGATGGCCACCACGGTGCTGGCGTTCGAGGTCGCCCGTCAACGACGTGGCCGGTAACCTCTCGCCATGTCGTTGCGTCGATTTCGGTGCCCCCGGGCGAGCCGGGGTTGCGCGCCGACGTACTGACGGCGACGCTCCCACGCCCGGGGGTGCGAGCCCGTCCGGGGGACCGATGCGTCCCTGCCGCCACACTGCAGCGGCACTGTCGAAGGAGTTCTGTGATGATCGAAGAGGTTCTGGCGGCGCGTGATGCCGCCATCGCCAGGGTGCGCGCTGCCGCGAGCCTCGCCGAGGCCGAGGCACTCGAGGTCGAGTTGCTCGGTCGCAAGGGGCCGTTCGCCGGGTTCAAGGCAGGACTCGGCCGGCTCTCGACCGCGGACGAGAAGAAGGCGGCGGGTCAGGCCGTGAACGAGGCGACCGCCGCCGTGAGCGAGGCGCTCGGTCTGCGCCTCGGCGAGCTGCGCGGTGCAGCACGTGCCGAGCAACTGCTCGCCGAGCGCTGCGATCTCACCGAGACGATGCACCGCCCCGGGCGCGGTCACGCACACGTGGTCACGCAGGCGTGGCAGCGTCTCGAGGACGTCTTCGTCGGCATGGGCTTCCAGATCGCCGAGGGGCCCGAGGTCGAGACCGACTGGCACAACTTCGAGGCGCTCAACATGCCCCCGATGCACCCGGCGCGCAGTATGCACGACACGTTCTACGTCGATCACGGCACGCCCGGCAGCACCGTGCTGCGCACCCATACCTCGCCGGTGCAGATCCGTGTGATGCAGACCATCGCACCGCCCATCTACATGGTCATGCCGGGCCGCGTGTTCCGTAACGAGACCACCGACGCAACGCACCTCGCGGTCTTCCACCAGATCGAGGGGCTTGTCATCGACCGTGGCATCACGCTCGCCGACCTTGCCGGCACGATCGAGAAGTTCACGCAGGCGTTCTTCGGCGCCGGCTTCACCAGTCGTCTGCGTCCGAGCTATTTCCCGTTCACCGAGCCGTCCGCCGAGTTCGACATCCGCACACCGTCGGGAGACTGGCTCGAGCTCGGTGGGTGCGGCATGGTGCACCCCAACGTGCTGCGGGCCGGGGGACTCGACCCCGAGGAGTGGAGTGGCTTCGCGTTCGGGTTCGGCATCGATCGCATGGCCAAGGAGCGCCACGGCATCGCCGACGTGCGCGAGATGTACACCAACGACCTGCGTTTCGTCGAGCAGTTCTGAGAGGACCGTCATGAAGATCGTCCATTCCTGGCTCCGCGACCTCGCCCCGCTGCCCGATGACGTCGACACGATTGCAGCGACGCTCAGCGACCTCGGTCTTGCGGTCGACAACGTCGCCACCGTCGGCGCCACCGTGCAAGGTGTCATCACTGCCCGGGTGCTGCGCACCGAGCGGCACCCCGAGGCCGCGAAGGTGCACCGCGTCTTCGTCGACGCCGGTGACGGCGCCGAGCGTCACGTGTGGTGTGGGGCATTCAACATGTCGGCGGGCGACGTGGTGCCGCTCGCCACCGCGGGCACGGTCATGCCTGACGGCCGGGTGATCGAGCCCAAGCCGATCCTGCAGATTCCCAGTCAGGGAATGCTGTGCTCGGCGCGCGAGCTCGGTCTTGGCGACGACCACAGCGGCATCCTGTTGCTCGACCCGTCGACGCCGCTCGGCATCCCGTACGGCGACGCACTCGGCCTCGAGCGCGAGGTGGTGTACGACATCGACGTCCTGCGCAATCGCCCGGACGCATACGGCCACCTCGGTGTGGCGCGCGACCTGGCGCCGCGGTTCGGCGTGGCGACGTCGTTCGATCCCGCGCCCCTCGTGCTCGGTGGCGATGCGCGGACTGCGACCGTCGACATCGTTGCGGCCGACCGCTGCCCACGCTTCACGAGCGTCGTCATCAGCGGAGTGCGTGTCGGGCCGTCACCAGACTGGATGGCTCGCCGCCTCAGCGCCGCCGGCATGCGGCCGATCAACAACGTCGTCGACGTGAGCAACTACGTGATGCTCGAGACCAACCAGCCCAATCACGCGTACGACCTCGACACCCTCGGTGGCGGCGGGTTCCGCATCCGGCTGGCCGTCGAGGGCGAGGTGCTGGTCACGCTCGACGGTGTCGAGCGCACGCTCGTCGCGGACGACCTGCTCATCTGTGACGCCACCGACCGGCCGATCGGCCTCGCGGGCATCATGGGTGGCCAGAACACGGAGATCAGCGACGCCACCACGACGGTCGCCCTCGAGGCGGCGTGGTTCGAGCCGGTCGCGATCATGCGAACCGTCCAGCGCATCGGCCTGCGAAGCGAGGCATCGGCCCGATTCGAGCGCGGTGTCGACCCGGCGGGAATCGACGTGTCGGTTGCTCGCTTCGTCGAGCTGCTGCGACTCACCTGCCCCGAGCTGGCAGTGCACCCCGCGGCGGTCGACGCGCGGACGCCCCACTTCCCGTCGCCTGCGTCGATCGGCGTCAGGCCGTCTCGTGTTGGTGCGCTGCTGGGTTCGCCGTTCACGGCGTCCGATATCGACCGCTTGCTCACCCCGATCGGTTTCTCGGTCGAGCACGTCGACGGAGCACTGCGCGTCGGCGTGCCGACGTGGCGACCCGACTGCACGCTCGAGATCGACATCGTCGAGGAGGTCGCCCGCCACCACGGCTACGACCTGCTCGGCAAGACCGTGCCCAAGTCGTCGCTCCCCGGCGGCCTGTCGCCGGTGCAGCACCGACGTCGACGACTCCGCGACGTGCTGCTCGGCCTCGGCCTCAGCGAGGCGATGCCGCACCCGTTCCTCAGCGACGGCGACCTCGAACGGGCGGGGCTGTCCTCCGACGCCGTGCGGCTCGTCAATCCGCTGGTGGTGGGCGACGACGTGCTGCGGACGTCGCTGCGCCCGGGTTTGCTGAAGGCCGTTGCGTTCAACGAGTCGCACCGAACCCCGGGCGCGTCGATGTTCGAGGTCGGTCACGTGTACCCGCCGTCCGACGAGGTGCTGCCTGCCGAGCACGAGGCGCTCGGGGTCGTGCTCGCCGGGCGCGACGCGACGGCTGCGGTCGAGGTGTGGCGCGAACTGGCGTCGGCGATGGGGTGGGGTGCCCGTCTCGATCAGTCGGTAGTGCCGCGTGGGCTGCACCCCGGTCGATCGGCGACGCTGTCGCTCGGCAAGGACGTCATCGGTCGGGTCGGCGAGGTGCACCCCGATGTGCTCGATGCGTACGGCATCGACGAGCGGGTGGCGGTGCTCGAGCTGCAGCTCACGACCCTGCTGGCGATCGAGCCGAAGGTGCCGCAATGGAGGTCGACGAGTCGCTTTCCGTCGTCCGACCTCGACCTCGCGTTCGTGGTGCCCGACTCGGTGACGGCCGAGAAGGTCGACAAGGCGATCCGTCAGGGTGCAGGTTCGAGTCTCGTCGACCTGTCGCTCTTCGACGTCTACCGCGGCCAGGGCGTGGCGGCCGACGCGCGCAGTCTGGCGTTCCGACTGAGGCTGCAGCTCGCCGACCGCACGCTCACCGACGCCGACATCGCCCAGGTGCGTGCCAAGGCGGTCGCCGCAGTCGAGAAGCTCGGTGCATCACTGCGCGCCTGATCGCGCCGACCCGCACGTGGCTGTCCGACGGGCGGACGGCCCCGCTAGTTCGCGCTGAGGTCGAGCGGCACGTTGGCGGCCCACGCCGTGCGACCCCCTTGTCGTGCCAGCACGTGCCGCCACAGGTCGTCCGGGGCGAGGGTGAAGACGTCGGCCACGTCCGCGTCGACGACGATCCACGATCCCTCGTCGAGTTCGCGGTCCAGTTGACCGCCGCCCCACCCGGCGTAGCCACGGAAAATGCGGACCGCCCTGAAGTCGGGGGCGATCGACTCCGGTTCCTCGGCGAGGTCGACCGAGCCGAGGATGGGTTCGTCCGCCGGTACGGCGGTGGTGTCGCCCCTCGCGCCCACCGTGAGACGGTTCCAGTGATCGCCCGCCGCACCGACGGCGAGCGCCACGCCGATGAGCGCACCGGGTTCGACGGGGCCGCCGCCGAAGACGACAGCGGGCGCTGCGAGCAGCGGTGCCCACTGCTCGATCTCGTCGGGGCACTCCTCGTCGGTCACCCGGTTGACCACCACGCCGATCGCCCCCGACGGCGTGTGCTCGAGCACGTACACCACGGTGTGGTCGAAGTTCGGGTCGTCGAGGGGAGGTGTGGCGACCAGTAATCGGCCACGGCATGACGCCGGTGCGATCCAACTGGTCCCGTCCGTCACGCCGCCATTCTGGCTCGGTGACCGGTGCCTCGCACGACCGATGTTGCATGATCATGCATCTTGACGTATTCTCATCCGATGATGTCCCTGTCAGCCCAGACCGAGCGCACGCGGGTCGCCATTCTCGGCGCCTCCGGCTTCACCGGCGCCGAACTGCTGCGGCTCAGCGCCCAGCACCCCACGTTCGACGTGGTGGCTGCGACGGGCGACACGCAGGTCGGGACTCGCGCTGCGTCGCTGTACCCCAGCCTCGCCGCCCGGTACCCGGACCTGACGTTCTCGGCCTTCGACGAGGCTGCCGTCGACGGCGTCGACGTGGTGTTCCTGTGCCTGCCCCACGACGCGAGCCTCGCGCTGGTGCCGCAGTTGGTCGGTCGGGTCGGGTGCGTCGTCGACCTCTCCGCGGCCTACCGGCTCAAGGACGCCTCGCAGTACCCCACCTGGTACGGCTTCCAGCACGACCAGCCGGCACTGCTCGCCGATGCCGTGTACGGGTTGCCCGAGCGCCATCGGGCTCACCTCGCCGGGGCGCGACTCGTCGCGACACCGGGCTGCCATGTCACTGCGGCCACGCTTGCGCTCGCACCATTGGTCGATGCCGGTCTCATCGAGCGGTCCGGCGTCATCGTCGACAGCATCACGGGCGTCAGCGGTGCTGGTCGCGGGCTCACGCACTCGTCGCAGTTCTGCACGGTCGACGAGGACGTGCAGGCGTACGGCCTCCTCGACCACCGTCACACGCCGGAGATCGAGCAGGAGGTGGGCGCGCAGGTGCTCTTCACCCCCCACCTCGCGCCGATGAACCGTGGCATCCTCGCCACCTGTTACGCCCGTCCTGCAGATGATGCGGTGTCGACGTCGACCCTCCTCGATGCGCTCCGCGATGCGTACGCCCGTGAGCCGTTCGTCGTCGTCACCGACGGGTCTCCGTCCACGAAGGCGACGTTGGGCAGC
>JBMSSR010000155.1:0-7017 GCA_049424465.1 Ilumatobacteraceae bacterium | reverse complement strand
CGACGAACCGAACTTCGGTGGGCCGTCGTTACCAAGCACCTTGCCCTCGAACGACACCACGGCGGTACCGATCACGGTGCCGTACGCCTCGGCCACACCCGGTACTGCCCGTACCTCATCGACCAGGTCGACCGAGATGCGATCGCGGGTTTCCTGACCGAAGTCGCCTTCGATCACATTCGCGGAACGCACGTACGCCGACGTGTTCGCGTACGCATCGGCAAACAGTCGATCGAACGACCCCTTGATGGTGTCGGTGAACACGAACACGCCCGACAGGAAGGCGGTGCCGGCGATCACGGCCAATGCCGTGAGCACGAGCCGACCCTTGCGACTCCAAATGTTTCTCAGGCTCAACCAGAGCACGCTGTGTCCCCTGCTCGATCAGTCGCCGAAGCGCTTCATCCGGTCGAGTACGCGCTCGGCCGTGGGATCGGTCATCTCGTCGACGATCTTTCCGTCGGCGAGGAAGATGACTCGATCGGCGTAACGGGCCGCGTTCGGATCGTGGGTGACCATCACGATGGTCTGACCCAGATCACGGACGGCGAGCCGCATGAACTCGAGGATCTCGGCGCCGGTGCGGCTGTCGAGGTTGCCGGTCGGCTCGTCGGCGAAGATGATCGTCGGCCGGCTGGCCAGTGCCCTCGCCACCGCCACGCGCTGCTGCTGCCCACCCGAGAGCTCGCTCGGGCGGTGCCGCAGGCGGTCGCCGAGCCCCACGGTGTCGACCACCAGGTCGATCCACGCCTGGTCGCCCTTGGTGCCGCCCAGCAGGAGCGGCAGGGTGATGTTCTCGTACGCATCGAGTGTCGGCACCAGGTTGTACGCCTGGAAGATGAAGCCGACCGCCGTGCGGCGCAGTTCGGTGAGCTGGCGGTCGTTCAGCGATGCCAGCGCGGTCTCGCCGATGTACACCGAACCCGATGTGAGCGAATCGAGGCCGGCCATGCAGTGCATGAGCGTGCTCTTGCCCGAGCCGGACGGCCCCATGATGGCGGTGAAGCGACCGGCCTCGAACTCGACCGTGATGCCGTCGAGGGCGCGGACCTCGCTGTCACCACCCCCGTAGATCTTGCGGGCGTCCACCGCCTTGGCGGCGGCAGTGAGGGGGCGGGCGGAGACCGTGGCTGCGTCGGACATGGGCCACAGTGTCGCTGGACCGCTGCCCAACCGCACCGCCGTGGACCCCGATTTCGGCCCCGATTTCGACGGTCACCCGACCCGCCGGACGGACCACCGGAGGGCGGCCACCGACGAGGCATGGCCTACGCTCGACCCATGATCCTGTGTCCGGCGTGCGGAGCCTCGACGCCGGCCGGGTCACGGTTCTGCCCGGCGTGCGGCACCCCGGTGGCCGGGGCACAGCCCGAGGAGCGGCGCATCGTCACGGTGCTCTTCGCCGACCTCGTCGGGTTCACCACCCTCAGCGAGCACCTCGACCCCGAGCAGGTGAAGCGCATCATCGATTCGTGTTTCGAGCAGCTCGTCGAGGTCGTCGTCCAGTTCGGCGGCCGTGTCGACAAGCTGCTCGGCGACGGAATGCTCGTGCTCTTCGGCGCACCGATCGCCCACGAGGACGACCCCGAACGCGCCGTGCGCGCCGCCCTGCGGATGCAGGAGGTGCTCGCTGCGCGCAGCACCTCGCTGCCGGGCGACACACGCGTGCAGATGCGTGTCGGGATCAACACCGGCGAGGTACTCGTCGGCACCCTCGCCGGTACCGACTACACCGCGATGGGCGACGTGGTGAACACGGCGTCGCGGCTTCAGGTCGCTGCGCCCCCGGGTGGTGTGCTCGTCGGGTCAGCGACGTACTCGCTCACCTCGCACACCTTCGACTACGCACATGCCGGCGAGCTGCAGGCCAAGGGCCGCGAGCAGGCCGTCGAGGCGTGGCTCGCCATCACACCCACCGCGCCGCCCGGTGTGCGCCACCGGCGGCGCGACGTCCCGCTCATCGGGCGCGACACCGAGCTCGCGCTCGCCGAGGCCGCGATGGCGATGATGACCGACACCCACCGAGCCGTCGTCCTGCACGTCGTCGGCGACAACGGTCTCGGCAAGAGTCGCCTCGTCGACGAGGTCGTCAGCCGCCTGACCGGCCGCCGCGACATCGCAGTGCTCGAGGGTGCCTGCGTGCCCTACGGCGAGAGCAATGTCTGGTTCCCGGTCGCCACCGCCCTGGCGGATCATCTCGATCTCGATCCCACGGCGCCGGCACACGAGGTACGCGCGCTCGCCGACGAGCGCGCGCAGCTGCTGCTCCCCACGGCGCCGGTCGCCGACCGTGCCCGCCTCGTCGACGTGTTCATGCATGTCCTCGGCTACCCGTCGCCCATCGACCGGCTCGACGCCGCTACCGCCCGCAGCGTGGTGCACGATGCCGTCTCGACCGTGCTCGAGCTGCGCAGCGCGCACGGGCCCATCGTGCTGTGTATCGACGACCTGCACTGGGCCGACCAGGACCTCGTCGAGCTGCTGCGGCACCTCGTCGACTCGCTGGCGCGCCACGACATCGCCCTGGTCACCACGACACGGCCCGGCGCCGAGGTCGAGTGGCCACCCAGCAGCGAGCGCGCTCATGTGGTGTCACTCGCGCTGCAGCCGCTCACACGCGCCGGCACCGAGACCCTCGCACGGGCGCTGCTCGACGAACCTGACGAGCAGTTCGTGGCGGCGCTGCACGACCGCAGCGGTGGCAACCCGCTGTTCCTCATCGAGCTGGCGGCGTTCGCCGGCGCCAACCCGTCCACCGATCCCACAGCGCCGCGCGAGCTCCCCGACTCGCTGCGCACGCTCATCGCAGCCCGACTCGACCAGCTGACCATCGAGCAGCGCCAGGTCATCGAGAACGCTGCCGTACTCGGCACGTCGGGACGGCTCAGCGCGCTCGAGCAGTTCGGTACACGTCTCGGTCAGGCATTCGAGCGCGACACTGTGGCCGCGCTCGACGATCTCGGCCTGCTCGACGTCGAGGGCAGCAGGTGGGAGTTCTGCAGCGACTCGGTCCGCGACGCCGCCTACCAGCAGCTCACCAAGCAGGCGCGCGCCGTGCGCCACGCCGCCGTCGCCGCCCCGCTCTCCGACATCGCGTCGGCGGCCGACGACCGCGCCCACCACCTCGCCACCGCTGCCGAGCTCGTCGACGAGATCGGCCCGGTTCCCGAGGTGCCGCCGACGATCTCGGTCACCGCGGTCACCGCACTCGCCGCTGCGGCCGAGCGCGCACTCGACGGCGGAAGCCTGCGCATGGCCAGCCGGCACGCGACACGTGCACTCGACCTGCTCGCCCACTCGGCCGACGAGTCGCGGCCGATGCCGAGCAGTACTGGCCGCCTCACCGCACAGCTGTTGGTCACCCGGGCCAGCGCGGCCATCAACCGGCGTGACGCGGTGTCGGCAGCAGCTGACCTCGACCGTGTGCAGCGACTGGCCGACCGCGGTGACGACGTCGTGCTGTCCGCCGAGGTGCACCGCCTGCGCGGCATGCTCGCCAACAATGCTGGTCGGGCCAACGAGGCCCGTCTCGAGCTCGGCATCGCCATCGACCTGTTGCGCGCCACGACACGATCCGACCTGCTCGCCGGCGCGCTTCGACTCCGCGGCTTCATCGAGATGTTCGGTGGGTCGCTGGCCGATGCCGAGTGGTTCTTCGGTGAGGCCGACGGGCTGTACCAGTCGATCGACGACGAGCGCGGTATGGCGTACGTCGAGCAGCACCGGGCGTGGATCTCGTTCCTGTCGGGCGACATGGCCAGTGCCCGCGAGCGGCTGCACCGTGCCGCCACGGCGCTCGGCCAGATGGGCGACCGCAACGGTGTGGGCTGGGCATTCGGCCTGCTGGCGTTCGTCGAGTTCCACGAACGCCACTTCGACCGTGCCGAGTCGCTCGCCGAGGCCGTGTCTCGCGAGGCCGAGCTGCGCGGCGATCGATGGGCCGTCGGCATGATGGACACGCTCCTCGCGCAGATGAAACTGTGGCGAGGCGACGTGGCCGAGGGGTTGCGGCTCGCCGAACGGGCGAGGGCACAGTTCAAGCGCATCGACGACCAGTACGGGCTCGCCCAAGCCCTCGCCCCGCTCGTGCGGGCCCAGATCGCGCTCGGGCGCAACGCCGCCGTGCAGCGCAGTACCGAGGAACTCACCGCGATCGCGACGAGCAACCGCGTCGGCCCGATGCCGATGCTCGCCCTCGCCGGTGCAGCGATGCACCGCGGCAACGCACCGGCGGCGCTCCAGGCAGCCGATCACGCCATCGACGCAATGCATGCGATCGGTGCGCGACTTCCCGAGGCCTACGTCGTGAAGGCACTCGCCCTCGCGCAGCACGGCGATGTCGAGCAGGCATTGACGGTCATCGACCTGTTCGACCACCTCGACAGCGGCAGCCGTCCGTTCGCCGAGGCGGCCGAGGCGCTCATCCGTGCGTGCAGCGGCGATCACGTCCGCGCCCGCGAACTGGCCGACACCATCGCTCGCTCCGACGTCTCGACCTACCTCGACGACGTGCTCGCCGGCATCGCATGCGCCTCGTCGTCACACGCCCTCGGTCTGCAGGATGCGGCTGTCTCGGCCGCCGAGACGGCGGTCATGCGCGCGACGTCCGCTGGCGACATCGTCGCCACGGCCCTGACCACTGCGGTCTACCGACTGGTGACAGGATCGACACACCCCGCGCACGACGAGTCGTACGCGCTGAGCGACGGGTGGTCGACGGTGCTGACGCAGCTGCGCGGGCTGTAGCGGGGGCTCAGCCGGCCGCGTCGCGTCGCCAGGGAAGGTTCGACAGGAACATCGCCGCTGCGGGATGGGGATCCATCTCGCGGAACGTCGACGGCGGCGTCGCGCGCACGACCGGTTCGTAGCGGCGCTGACAGCCACCGCAGAAGTACACCAGCCGCGAGTAGTCGCCCGATCGCCGAACCTCGATCGTGTGACCGCACCGCGCACACGGCCGACCGTTGCGCCCGTACACCGCCAGGCCACCGGGGATGTCGGGAGTGGTGACTCGTGCCGAGCTGCGCAAGTTGCCGCGCAGCATGCGCGTCGCCGCGTTGACGATCTGCACCCAGTCGGCGACCTCGAGGTCGGCAACCGTCGCGAACGGGCTGATCTCGCACGCCCAGAGGATCTCGCTGCGGTACACGTTGCCCACGCCGCACAGCACGTGCTGGTCGAGCAACACGTCGGCGACCGTCTGCTCGCGGTCGCGATAGTGCACCAGACGGCGCACACATTCCTCGAGCTGCTCCTTGGTCGCGGTGCACAGGTCGGGACCGAGGCGACCGAACCGCGGGTGGCGCGTCGGGTCGAACTCGCGATACGTCTCGACGTCGGGGGCGTTGAAGCACACGGCAACCCATTCGGGCACCTCGATGCCGACCGACATCTGCCCGCGCGCATGACGCCACCGCTCGCCGGTTCGGTACAGGTGCCACGAACCCGTCATCCGCATGTGCGTGCTGAGCACGATGCCGTCGTCGAACGAGATGGTGAGGTACTTGCCGTGACTGTCGACACGCTCGATGACACGACCTGCGGACGGCCGCGGACCGTAGAGGCGTGGGGCATCGAACACCATGAGCGGTCGGCCGACCAGCGCTGTGCGCAGCGCCGCCGCCGAGCGGTGAATCGTGTCGCCCTCGGGCACGCCCGAAATGGTACGCGACCGTCGGGCGCGGGCGCGCGATACCCCCCGCACGGGCCGAGACCGGTCGGTAGGGTGACCGCATGGAGTCCGGCGCCCCCGACGACCTCGAGCACGGGGCAGACGAGTCGGCAGCGACCGCTGCCGCCGAGCCCGCCGCGACGGCCCCGGTCCCGGTACTCGCCCCCGTCAGCGACCCGGTCGCCACGGCCCGACGCCGCTACGGCGCCGGCGGGGCGATCATGGCTGCCGGCATGCTCGGCATCGACCAGGTGCTCGGCCGGCGGGTCAAGGAAGAGGCGCCGATCGTGGTGGCGGCCAGCGACCAGCCCGTCGACATCGACACCGAGGGCATCACCGTGCCGGTCGACGAGGCCACCGACGTCGTGGTGCCGCCGCAGCCGCGGCCCGACCCCTTCGCCCGCACACCGCGGCGACGCCGCCGCTGACACACGGCCCGACGCCGCGGTCGGTCAGGGAAGGGCGCCGACGTGCGCCAGGGCAAGACGGATCAGCCGATCGTGGCCACCCGTCATCTCACGGCGCACTGCCTCACTGGTCGCTTCCGCAGGTGTGAACCACCGCAGGTCGAGCGCCTCCTGCGTCGGTTGGCAGTCGCCCGACACCGGCACCACGAAGGCGAGGCTGACGGCATGATGCCGCGGGTCGTGGAACCCACTGACATCCGGGTCGGGGAAGTACTCGACCACGGTGA
This sequence comes from Ilumatobacteraceae bacterium, assembly GCA_049424465.1. Lineage (GTDB taxonomy): Bacteria > Actinomycetota > Acidimicrobiia > Acidimicrobiales > Ilumatobacteraceae > UBA668. Next base: position 652 of record JBMSSR010000155.1, on the reverse strand, counting down.
ACGGTGCCACCTCGGCCGGGATCCTCGGCAGCGCGACCGGACCGAGGTCCTTCTCGAGATGCCGGAGGAGCGCATCGCGGACACGCTCGCCATACATCACCCGGCCCGACACGACCATGCGGCTGATGGTGCCATCGGCGGCCTGGCGCAGCAGCATGCCCACCTTGGTGACCTGACCCAGTTCGTCGACCCGCACCGGCACGGCGTCGACGTACACCAGTGGCACATTGGCACGGATGTTGGCGAGGTCGTCGCGCGACAGCCAACCGGTTCGGGTGTCGGTCTGGTCGGACATAGGTCGCGCTGATCGTACTTCAGGCGCTCGGCGAGGCGACCGATGCCGGTCGTCAGCCGCGCAGGCCGGCGACGATCTCGCTCATCAGTTCGCCGGCCTCGGTGGGGTTCTGGCCCACCTTCACACCGGCCGCGCGGAGGGCTTCCATCTTGCCCTGTGCCGTCCCCTTGCCACCGCTGGTGATGGCACCAGCGTGGCCCATCTTCTTGCCCTCGGGCGCAGTGACGCCGGCGATGTACGCGCTCATCGGCTTGGTGACGCTCGCCCTGATGAACTCGGCGGCCTCCTCCTCGGCAGAGCCGCCGATCTCGCCGATCATGATGATGGCGTGGGTCTCGGGGTCGGCCTGGAACTCGC
>JBMSSR010000154.1:0-7071 GCA_049424465.1 Ilumatobacteraceae bacterium | reverse complement strand
TGAGGTCGGCATCGAACGGGCGCAGGTCGACCACCATCAGGTGGATGTCGGTGCCACCGCTGACGAGGCGGAAGCCCTGGTGCACGAGCGCCTCCGCCAGCGCCGAGGCATTGGCCACGATCTGGCGGGCGTAGTCCTTGAACGACGGCTGCTGCGCCTCGAAGAACGCCACGGCCTTGCCGGCGATGACGTGCTCGAGCGGACCGCCCTGCCACCCGGGGAACACTGCCTTGTCGATCGCCGCCGCGTGCTCCTGCTTGCACAGGATGGTCCCGCCGCGCGGCCCACGCAGTGTCTTGTGCGTCGTGAACGTGACGACATCGGCATACGGGACCGGGTTGGGGAACTGGCCGCCGGCGACGAGGCCGGCGACGTGCGCCGCGTCGAACATGAAGTAGGCACCGACCTCGTCGGCGATCGCCTTGAACGCAGCAGGGTCGAGGCGTCGCGGGTAACTGGTGGTGCCGGCCACGATCATCTTCGGGCGGTGCTGCAGCGCGAGGTCGCGCACCTGGTCCATGTCGACGCGCTCGTCGCCGGGCGTCACCTTGTACGGCACGAAGTGGTACATCAGGCCGCTCGCGTTGACGGGTGAGCCGTGGGTGAGGTGGCCGCCGTGGTCGAGCGACAGACCGAGCACCGTGTCGCCGGGCTTCAGCAGCGCCTGGTACACGCACATGTTGGCGTTGGCACCGCTGTGCGGCTGCACGTTGGCGTGGTCGGCACCGAACAGGGCCTTCACGCGCTCGATCGCGAGCGCCTCGATCTCGTCGACCACGGCGTTGCCGCCGTAGTAGCGCTTGCCGGGATACCCCTCGGCGTACTTGTTGGTCAGCGCGCTGCCGACGGCGCGCATGACGGCCGGCGAGGTGAAGTTCTCGCTGGCGATGAGCTGCAGGCCGGTGACCTGGCGTCGGACCTCTGCAGCGATGAGCTGCTCGACGACGGTGTCGGGGGTGGTGTCGCTGGGGAAGGGCATGGGGTGCTCCGGGGTGGAAGGGCGATCAGTGGTGCGGGCGGTGGACAGGAGGGTGCGAGACGGGCGGTGGGACGACGACGGCGAGCGGGTGGGACGGGTCAGCGCCCCGACTCGAGGCGCTCGATCTCCATCAACTGGTCGACGCGCCGCTGGTGCCGGCCGCCCTCGAAGGGCGTCGACAGGAACGTGGCGACGATCTCCTCGGCGAGGCCGACGCCGACGACGCGACCTCCCATGCTGAGGACGTTCGCGTCGTTGTGCGACCGGGCCATGCGGGCCGTGTAGAGGTCGTTGCACAGCGCGGCACGAACGCCGTGCACCTTGTTGGCGGCCAACTGCTCGCCCTGACCGCTCCCGCCGAGCACGATGCCGAGGTCGGCACCGCCATCGCGCACGGTGCGGCCCACGGCGGCACAGATCGGCGGGTAGTCGCAGCTCTCGGTGCTGTGGGTGCCGTGGTCGATGACCTCGTGGCCCTGACCGCGCAGCAGCGCGACCAGGTGTTCCTTGAGGTCGAAGCCGGCGTGGTCTGACCCGATGGCGACTCGTGACATTCCGCTGATCCTACGCGTCGACCGTCCGGCGTCCACGTGGGGGCGACAGCCGGCGGCCGCGCCAGCGAGCCTGGCGTCGCCACCGGCGGGTCGCCTCCCTACCCTTGCGGCATGAGCTCCCCGTCGATCGATCCGCGCACCCCTGTCCTCGTCGGGGCCGGGCAGGTCGTCCAGCACGTGACCGGCATCGACGACGCGCTCGACCCATCGGCGCTGATGGCCGAGGCCGCCCGCCGGGCCGCCACTGACGCCGGTCTCGACACAGTCCCGGCCGTCGACTCCGTGCGCGTCATCGGCCTGCTCAGCTGGCGCTACGGCGACCCGGGCGCCGTGGTCGCCCAGCAGCTGGGCCTGTCACCGCGGCAGACCGCCGTCACCCCGATGGGCGGCAACGGGCCGCAGTCGCTCGTCAACACCACTGCGACGCAGATCGCCCGGGGCGAGCTCGACGTGGCGCTGCTCGTGGGCGGCGAGTGCTCGCGGACTCGACGGCGCGCTCGTGCCGCGGGCGTCGAGCTGGCGTGGCCGACAGCACCCGACGGCCGTGTGCCCGACGTGATCGGCGACGACCTCGAGATGAGCCACCCGGTCGAGCAGACGCACCGCATCTACCTCCCGGTCCAGGTGTACCCGATGTTCGAGACGGCGCTGCGCGCCGCGGCAGGCCGCTCCCCCGCGCAGCACGTCGCAGCGATCAGCGACCTGTGGTCGAGGTTCAGCGAGGTGGCGGCCACCAACCCGTTCGCCTGGAGCCGCACTGCCCGCACCGCCGCCGAGATCGCCGCACCATCACCGGACAACCGCATGATCGGCCTGCCATACACGAAGTACATGAACTCGAACAACGACGTCGACATGTCGGCGGCGCTGCTGATGTGCAGTGCGGCGACCGCCACGACGCTCGGCGTCCCGCGTGACCGCTGGGTGTTCCCGCAGTCCGGTACCGACTGTCACGAGCACAACTTCATCAGCCACCGCTGGTCGTTCGACCGCACGCCTGCGATCGAGCTGGGCGGCCGCATGGCGCTCGACCTCGCAGGTGTCGGCATCGACGATGTCGACCTGGTCGACCTCTACTCGTGCTTCCCCGCCGCGGTGCAGCTCGGCGCACAGAGCCTCGGGCTGCCGCTCGACCGCCAGCTCACCCGCCCCGGCGGGCTGCCGTTCGCCGGCGGCCCATGGAACAACTACGTGATGCACGCGATCGCGACCGTGATGCGCGAGTTGCGCGACGGCACCGGCTCCACGGCCCTCGTCTGGGCGAACGGCGGGTTCGCCACCAAGCACGCATTCGGCGTGTACCGGACCGAGCCGGCCCCGCACGGCTTCCGTCACGGTTCACCGCAGGAGACGGTCGACGCGCTGCCGCGGCGCGAGCTCGTCGACGACCACGACGGTCCGTCAACGGTCGAGGCGTACACGGTGCTGCACGATCGCGACGGCGCACCGGAGACGGCGATCGCGGCCTGCCTCACCGACGACGGCCGGCGCGCCTGGGCGGTCTCACCGAATCGCGACATTGCGGCGGCGCTGTGCGAGGGCGAGTGGGTCAGCCGGCGCGTCCGGCGCGCCGCCGATGCCACACTGCGCGTCTGACGACCTGCCGAGGGTCGCTCAGAACTCGAGACCTGAGGCGACGGCGGCAGCAGCCGCGCACTGCGCAGCGAGGAACCCGTCCGTGCGCGGTGTGCTGCTGGGGTCGACGAGGCTCATCCGGTCGGGCAGGGTGGGGTCGTCACCGAACGCCGTGACCCCGGCAGCGAACGAGGCAGCCGCCGCCGTGACGGCACCGTGCAGGTCGGCCGGCACCACCGCACGCTCGAGCCAGACACCGGCCCCGGCGGTCGGCATCCGCGCTGCGGCGGCGAGCACGTCGCGCCACGCCAGCCGTAGCTCGGCAATCTGGTCGGCCGACAGCCCAGCGCCGGCGAGCGCTGCGAGCGCCTTCTGCGCCCGACGGAGGTATGGACCGACCACGTCGACGAGCACCGTGCTGCGCTCGCCCACCAGGTCGGCGGGCCAGTGCTCGCCGATGGTGCCGACGGCCTCCTCCATCGACGCCGCAGCGATGAGCTCGACCTCGGCGAGGCGCTGCACACCCGCCGACGACGAGTCGAGCGTCAGGGTGACCAGCAGTCGCACCGTGAGCGCGTAGTCGAACCACCCGTCGCAGAAGCTGTCCGAGGTGGTGGGCAGCGTCGCGACCACACCCGAACCGGACACGCCGTCGTCTGCACCATCGGTCGTCGCCGATGACCGCACCGTCGGGGCCGGGGCAGCACCGGCGCCGCAGGCGGTCAGCGGTGCGCCGGCCACGAGGGTCGTGATCAGCAGTGGCAGCCCGATGTCGCGCAGTCGGCGCACGCAGCGAGCGTACCGAGCAGCGCCCTGGCCGACCGGTCGCGGCGACACGCCGCGGCGCCGTGGCTGCGTACGCTGCGTGGCATGCGAGCAGCCGTGATGCGTGACTGGCACCTGCGGGTCGACGACCTGCCCGACCCCACGCCGGGTGACGGTCAGGTGCTCACCCGGGTCCTCGCGTGCGGCATCTGCGGCAGCGACCTGCACATGCTGCAGCACGGTGCCGAGGTCCGCGACCTCACCCGGCGGCTGACACACGACGTGCCCGCCGACCCGATGACGCCCACGACGTTCGAGCCCGAGGCTGACACCGTGATGGGTCACGAGTTCTGCTGCGAGGTGGTCGAGGTCGGCAGCGGTGTCAGCAACCTGTCAGTGGGCGATGTCGTCGTCAGCCTCCCCGTCGCGTTCGACACGAGCGGCCTGCACGCCGTCGGCTACTCGAACCGGTACAACGGTGGCTACGCAGAGCTGATGGTCCTCAACGAACTGCTGTGCACCAAGGTGCCGACCGGCCTCGACGCCGATCTTGCAGCGCTCACCGAGCCACTGGCAGTCGGCATCCACGCCGTCGCGACGAGCCGCGTCGCTCCCGGCCACGCTGCCGTGGTCATCGGTGCCGGGCCAGTGGGCCTCGCGTGCATCGCCGAGCTGCGCATGCGCGGCATCGGCCCGATCGTCGTCGCCGACTTCTCCGTGCGACGCCGCGAGCTCGCCGTGCTGCTCGGCGCCGACGAGGTCGTCGACCCGCGTGTCGAGACAGCGATCGCTGCGTGGCGACGCATCGACGGGTCGAAGCCGCTCGTCATCTTCGAGGCGGTGGGCATCCCCGGCCTGATCGACCAGGCGATGGCCGCCGCCCCTCGACATGCGCAGGTACTCGTCGTCGGGGCCTGCATGCAGGAGGACCGCTTCCATCCGATGCTCGGCATCACCAAGGAACTCTCGGTGCAGTTCGCATTCGGGTACGAGCCACACGAGTTCGTCAGCGCACTTCGCTCGATCGACGAGGGTGCGGTCGATGTGGCTCCCCTCATCACGGGCAGGGTTGGTGTCGACGGCGTGCCCCAGGCCTTCGCCGACCTCGCCGATCCCGACCGTCACGCGAAGATCCTGGTGGTGCCCACACGATGAGCACCACCGATGGCGAGCACGGACACGACGCGCTGGAGCGCGATACCTTCCCGCGCCAGTTCGCGCGTACGCAGCGGCTGACGCTCGGCGAGCCACGCACGTTCACCGTCGCTCCCGACGGCGGCCGGGTGGTCTTCCTGCGCAGCAGTGCCGGCGACGATCCGGTCAACGCGCTCTGGGTCCTCGACACCTCGACCGGCGCCGAGCGCCTCGTCGCCGACCCGCGCCAGCTGCTCGACCCCGGCGCCGACGAGTCGCTGCCACCGGCAGAGCGGGCCCGCCGCGAGCGCATGCGCGAGGGGGCGGGCGGCATCACCGCCTATGCCACCGACCCCGACGTCAGGGTCGTCGCGTTCGCCCTCGCCGGCCGGCTGTTCGTCGGTGGCCTGCTCAGTGCGACCGCCCGCGAGCTCGACATACCCGGACCGGTGTTCGACCCACGGCCCGACCCGACGGCGACGCGTGTCGCCTACGTGAGCGGCGCCGAACTGCGGATCGCCGGCCTCGACGGCACGGTCAACACGCTCGCCGCACCCGGGGCAGCGCCCGACGGCACCGTGAGCGACACCGTGTCGTGGGGCAGCGCCGACTTCGTCGCCGCCGAGGAGATGCACCGCTTCCGCGGCTACTGGTGGCGGCCCGATGGTGGGGCGATCGCCGCATGTCGCGTGGACGTGTCCGGCGTCGACGAGTGGCACATCAGTGATCCCGCGCATCCCGAGCGGCCACCGCACGTCGTGCGCTACCCGGCTGCCGGCACCGCCAACCCCGACGTCTCGCTGCACGTCCTCGGCCTCGACGGGTCGCGGGTCGAGGTGCAGTGGGACCGCGTGGCGCTGCCGTACCTCGCAGACGTGCGCTGGCTCGACAGCACTCGCCTCCTGCTCAGCGCGCAGTCGCGCGACCAGCGCACGCTCGCCGTGCTCGAGGCCGACGCGTCCAGTGGGCGGACCACCGAGCGGTTCGTCGATCACGACGACGCCTGGGTCGAACTCGTCCCCGGTTCGCCGTGCGTGACACCCGACGGCCGGCTGGTCGTGACTTCCGACCGCGACGGGGCACGCCGGGTGCTGGTCGACGGCACCGCCGTCACGCCGCCCGGCCTGCAGGTGCGCAGCATCGTGTCGTGCGATGCGTCGGGCATCGTCGTGCAGGCCAACCCCATCGACGACGCAACCGTGCTGCAGGTGTGGCGCGTCTCGCCCGACGGATCGCTGGCCGCACTCGCCGACACCATCGGTGTGCACGCCGCGACTGCTGCCGGCGAGACGGTCGTGCTGCGCTCGGCGTCGCTCGACCTCGATCGGGCCGACGTGGCAGCAGTGTGCGGCGACACCCGCACCACCATCGCGTCGTACGCGCAGCAGCCGCTCGTGCGACCGCGGCCGGTGCTGCGCCACCTCGGCGCACGCCGCATCGCCACCGCGGTGCTGCTGCCCGAGGGGCACGACGGGTCGCCGCTTCCGGTGCTCCTCGACCCGTACGGCGGTCCGCACGCCCAGCGCGTCCTCCAGTCACGCGTCGCGTTCGCGACGTCGCAATGGTTCGCCGACCAGGGTTTCGCCGTCGTCGTCGCCGACGGTCGGGGCACACCGGGGCGTGGCTCGGCGTGGGAGCGGTCGGTCCACCGCAACCTGGCCGACCCGGCGCTCGACGACCAGGTCGACGCGCTGCACGCTGCTGCGACCGAGTTCCCGCTCGACCTCACCCGCGTGGCCATCCGCGGCTGGAGCTTCGGTGGCTACCTGGCCGCGCTCGCGGTGCTGCGCCGCCCCGACGTGTTCCACGCCGCCATTGCGGGTGCGCCCGTCACCGAGTGGCGCCTGTACGACACGCACTACACCGAGCGCTATCTCGGCGACCCTGCCACCGACGGCGACGCCTACGACCACTCGTCCTTGTTGCCGCTCGCTGCGTCGCTGACGCGTCCGTTGTTGCTGGTGCACGGCCTCGCCGACGACAACGTGGTCGCCGCGCACACGCTGCAGTTGTCGCGCGCGCTGCTGGCCGGCGGGCGGCCGCCCGAGGTGCTGCCACTCGTCG
>JBMSSR010000153.1:0-7099 GCA_049424465.1 Ilumatobacteraceae bacterium | reverse complement strand
CACGCGCTCGACCTGCTCGCCGCAACCCTGGGCTGACCAGCCCTCCACATTCCCCGACGACCTACCTGGGTCGCCGGTCACCCCCGCACGCCTCGCGTAGGGGACGACGCTCGCGCCACGGCCTGACTGTCGATCCACCGCCTGTCGCACCGCTGGGACCGAAACACACACCCCGAACCCCACCAAGGGGAGAAGAGGAGACGGTCGTGAACATCGACCAGCTCATCGCTTCGGTTCGTGCCGCGATGGCCCCGAAGCTCGCCGAGCGCAAGACGCTCAAGGACAAGATCGACGCCGTTCGCACCGCGTGCGCGGCCGAGAGCCGCGACCCTTCCGACGACGAGGCCCGCGAGGTCACCGACGCCGCCGAGAAGATCCGTGGACTCGACGCCGAGCTCGAGGCGCAGGCCGCCCGCGTGACCGAGCTCGAAGACGAGAAGCGCCGCGACGCGGCTGCCGACCGCCTCTCGCGCGAGGTCCACCCCGTCGCCACCGCGCCCACCACGGCCCGCGGCTACGAGAACCAGACCCGCATCGGCACCGAGGAGCGCACCTACCGCCCCGACACCGACAAGCGCGGCACCATGTTCGCGTCCGACGTCGTGGCCTCGCTCCTGGGCGACTTCGACGCCCGCGAGCGCATCACCCGCCACTCGCAGGAGGAGCGGGTGCTCCGCGGTCAGGACCAGTTCGACGTCCGCGCCGTGGGCACCGGGGCATTCTCGGGCATCGTCGTGCCGCAGTACCTCGTGGACGCCTTCGCCGGCAAGCCGCGCGCCGACCGTCCGCTGGCCGACGCGATGCGCAGCCACGACCTCCCCGAGGTCGGCATGACCGTCAACCTGGGCAAGCTGACGACCGGCACCACCGCGGCCGAGCAGACGTCCGAGAACAGCGCCGTCTCCGAGACCAACGCCGACGACACCCTGCTGACCGCGAACGTGCTCACGTCCGCTGGTTCGCAGACCGTCTCCCGGCAGGGCTCCGAGCGTGGCGTCGGTGTCGAGGACACGATCATCGAGGACCTGATCTCCGCGCAGCGGTCCAACCTCGACTCGATCATCCTCAACAAGGCCACCGTGGGCCTGTCGGCCGTGGCGACCTCGATCGCCTACACCGACGCATCCCCGACCGCCGCGGAGCTGTACCCCAAGCTCCTCGCCGGCCCGGCCGCCGTCGAGGCCGCGATGCTCAACGCCCACCCCGGCGACGTCATCGCGGTCATGCACTCGCGCCGCTGGTACTGGCTGCAGTCGCAGCTCACGTCCACCTGGCCGCTGTTCGGTCAGCCCGGCGTCGCCACGCAGACCGCTGGTCAGAACTACGGCGAGCGCTACGGCAACGGCTTCCGCGGCATCCTGCCCTCGGGAACCCCGGTCATCGTCGACAACAACATCTCGACGGCCTTCGGCACCAACGAGGACGAGATCTACTTCGTGTCGCAGACCGAATCCCACCTGTGGGAGGACGCCAACGCGCCGACCCTCATCCGGGCCGAGCAGACCAACGCCAAGACGCTGGGCATCGACCTCGTGATCTACGCCTACTTCGCGTTCATGTTCGACCGCGTGTCGCACGCGCAGAAGATCTCCGGCACGGGCCTGATCCTGCCGACCTTCTGACCGGTCAACGCACCACCTGAGCGAGGGCGGGTCGCAACCCGGCCCGCCCTCGCTCGCACACCCCCCAGACGAAAGGACCGGCCATGCCCGAAGCCCGCAAGGACGCCACCCGCGAAGGTGCCGCCCGCGCCCGCAAGGACTACCTTCGCGCGCTGGAAGAGGAGCTGCTGGGCTACGAGCGCCACGGCCGCACCGACCGCGCCAAGAGCGTCAAGGCCGAGATCGCGCGTGTGAAGAAGTCCGCGCCTGCCGGCCGCACCGCCCCCGACAGCGACACTGCCTGACCCCGTGGCCGACACCGACGTCCTGACCCTCGACGAGGCGCGGGACGCGCTCCAGCGTGCCTCAGGGGACACGACCCGCGACGACGTGCTGGTGAGCACCTACGTGCCCGCCGTCACCGCCGTGGTCGAGGACATCGCCGGCCCCGTTGTGCGCCGCTCCGTGACCGTCACCGCGGACGGTGGGCTCAGCTCGGTCCTGCTCCCCACCGCCGCCTACTCGGTCACGTCTGTGGTCGAGAACGGCACCACCCTGACGGCTGACAGCGACTACGTGGTGAGCCTGCCCGCGGGCGTCGTCTACCGGGGCTCGTCCACCGGGCGCACCACGTTCGCCGATGGCGTCGGGGCCGTCGTCGTGACCTACGTCGCCGGTCTGTGCGACACCACCGAGGACGTGCCGGCGAACATCAAGCTCGCGGCGCGGCTCATCCTGGCCGCGACCTTCCAGCGTGACCAGCAGGGCGGGCGGCCCGAGTTCGGCACGACCGGCGACGGGGCGACCGTGACGACCCCCTCAGGGCACGCCATCCCCCGCGACGCCTACTCCTACCTCGAGCCGTCTTCGGGCGCTATGCCGGGGTTCGCGTGAGCACGTCCGCGCCCGCCGTGAAGGCGGCACTAGTCGCCGCGTGTGAGGTGCTGTTCCCCGCGCCGTCCCTCGTGTCCTACGGGCGCCCTGGCACGTACCAGCCTGACGAGATCGTGGCCGTGATGGGTCAGCGCACCGTGAACACCCGCGGCGCGATGTCCCCGGCCCGGCAGCGTGAGGAGACGGTCGAGACCGTCGTCGTGTTCAGCGTGTACCGGCCGGGCGACCAGTCGCAGCAGCAGGACGCCACCGAGCGCGCCTACGCCATGTGCGACGACCTCACCGAGTACCTGCGCACCGCGCCGAACGAGGCACTGGGCGGCGCGTGCCGAGAGGCGCGCGTCACCAGTCACGAGCTCGTCGAGTCGGCCGTGACCGTGCCCGGCGACCCGTCCCGCGTCACCGGCAGGACGGCCGAGATCGAGGCCGTCGTCACTTCCACCGCCCGCGTCTGAGGAGACCCCCATGCGACTGAAGAACACGAGCCCGCTCGGGCTGCTCGACCTGCCCCTCATCGGCCGCGTGCTGGAGCCGGGCGAGGTCTTCGAGGTGCCCGACGACATCGGCGCCGCACTGCTCGACCAGCCCGGCAACTTCGCCGCGGTCGCCACCCCCAAGGAGAAGAAGTGACCACCTTTCAGGACTGCTCGCTGGGCCTCTCCAAGGAGAGCACCTACGGCACCTCAGTCACCCCCGCCCGGTTCCTCGAGTTCACCTCGGAGACGTTCGACTACGCGAAGAACGTCGTGCAGGGCGAGGGTCTGCGCGTCGGGTCGCGCGTCAACCGTTCCGGCCGGCGCGTGGTCACCACCTCCGACGCGGGCGGTGACTTCGAGATGGAGTGCCTGTCCAAGGGCATGGGGCTCGTGTGGGAACAGTGCATGGGCACGGGCACGTCCACGCTCGTCAGCGCCTCCACGTATCAGCAGGTGTTCACGCTCGCCGACACGATGCCGTCCGCGACGTGGCAGAAGGGCATTCCCCGGTACGACGGCACGGTCGACCCGTACACGTTCACGGGCGGCATGGTTGACTCGTTCGAGCTGGAGTTCGGCAACGGCGAGATCGCCAAGCTGAAGGCCACGGTGGACGCCCGCGACGTGACGACGGCGACCGCCTACGCAACCCCGTCGTACTCCAGCGCCGCCAACCTGTTCCACTTCGCCAACGGGTCGCTGAGCACCGGCACCGTGACGGCCCCGACGACGACGACCCTGGCGTCGTCCGTGACCTCGCTGGGAAACGTCCGCTCGGGGAACATCAAGGTGGCCCACAACCTCGGGACGTCCCGCTACAACTACGGCGCCGCGGGCAAGAAGGCCAAGCCGGCGACCGGGCGCCGCGACATCACCGGCACGCTGACCGTCGAATACGACTCCGCGACGTTCCGTGACGCGGTGCTCAACGAGACGGCAATGTCGCTCGTCCTGACGTTCTCCGCGGGCGTGCTCGGTGTCGGCAACGAGACGTTGCAGGTGGTGCTCTCCGAGATCAAGCTGGACGGCAAACTGCCCACCACGAACGGTGGCGACGAGGTGACCGTGGACCTCGAGTTCACGGCGCTGGACAACCTCACTGCCACACAGCCCATGTGGGTGGTCACCCGCACCGCCGACACGGCGCTCTAGGTCATGGCCGGCGCACCGTTTCGCATGGTGCGGGGCTCTGAGGACTTCCTGCGCCTGGCGGCCAAGCTCGACGAGGGCGACCGGAAGCTGAACAACGGCATCCGGCGCCGTCTGCGCGAGGTCGCCAAGCCGCTGGGCTCGGAGGTCCGCGACACGCTCGCTGAGTCCATGCCGCGCCGTGGCGGGCTGTCGGCCATGATCGGCCGCTCCAAGGTGTCCGTCTCCTCGACGAGCGCCAGCAGGCACCCGCGGGTGGAGATCAGGGTGCGCTCCGCAGGCCACGACCTCGAGGCGATGGACGCGGGGATGCTGCGGCACCCCACGTTCGGCCACAAGCCGTGGGTGGGCCAGTCTGTGCCATCTGGCAGCGCCGCGAAGGCGCTGGAGGCGGGCGCCCCCAAGGTGCGCGACGCCCTCATGCGCGAGGTCGAAACCCTGCTTGACGAGATCGGAGACTGACCCGTGCACTACAAGATCGGCGATGCCACCTATACCCCGGCCGCGCTGGACCGGATCAGCCTGCGCAACCTCATCCGGCTCGAGGCTGAGACGGTCAAGCTCGGGCGCCCGATGCGCTGGGGCGAGCTCCGCGCACTGGCCGACCGGGTGTCGGCCCTGCCCGACGATGAGGTCGAGTCCTCCGATGACTTCCCGTGGTTCCTGGGAATGCTCATCTGGGCGGCCCGGCTCGAGGCTGGCGAGACGGTCACGTTCGAGCAGGCCGTCGACTTCCCGATGGGTGACCTCGAGATCATCCCCGATCCGGGCGACGAGGTGGCCCCTGCCCGCCCTCACAAGGCCCGGCCGGATTCCGGTCGGGCCGCCGTGCGCCGTCCGGCAGACCACAAGGCCAAGAAGAAGGCATCCGCGAGGCCGTCGAGCGCCGCCTGACGGTCGTGTGCCACCTGTGGCCCGGACTCACCCCGTTCAACGTCTGGGACCTCCCGCTCATCCAGTGGGAGATGTTCGCCGCGTCCGCTGATGAGTGGGCCAAGAGCCGAGAGGGGGCGACCTCGTGAGCAGTTCGACCACGCTCAAGGCCGTTCTCATCGGCGAAGACCGTTCGATGGGTCGCACCTTCGACAACGTGGGCCGCAAGGCTGAGGGCGCCGGGCGAAAGACGGGCGGGTTCGGCAAGTCGTTCGCGCTGCTTGCCGGCCCCATCGGCGCGGGCATCGCGGCCATCGGCCTGGGCGGCGCCGCGCTGGGCAAGTTCACCGACTTCCTCGGGTCATCCGTGGCCGAGGCGCGCGAGTCCGAGAAGGTCGGCAAGACAACTGCCCAGATCATCAAGGCCACGGGCGGCGCGGCGAAGGTTAGCGCCGGTCAGGTGGGCGCCCTCGCCGAGTCGCTGTCCGAGAAGGCGGGCGTCGATGACGAGGTGATCCAGACCGGGGCCAACATGCTGCTGACGTTCAAGAACGTCCGCAACGAGGCAGGCCAGGGTTCCGCCGTCTTCGACCGTGCGACTGCCGCCGCCGTTGACCTGTCCGCGTCTGGGTTCGGCTCCGTGGACAGCTCGGCGAAGATGCTCGGCAAGGCGCTCAACGACCCACTGAAGGGCATCGGCGCGCTGGGCAAGGCGGGCGTCACCTTCACCCAGCAGCAGAAGGATCAGATCAAGGTCCTCATGGAGTCGGGCGATGTGCTCGGCGCCCAGAAGATCATCCTCGGTGAGGTCGAGTCGCAAGTCGGTGGCGTGGCCGCCGCGTCCGCGACGATGGGCGAGAAGGTCAAGGTCTCATGGGACAACCTCAAGGAGCAGGTCGGCACCGCCCTGCTGCCCGCGCTCGACAAGCTCGGCAAGTGGTTCCTTGAGACCGGCCTGCCCGCCATCCAGCGTTTCGGTGGGTGGATCGCCGACCGGCTGTGGCCTGCCCTGAAAGAGGGGTGGCAGACGATCCTACCCGGCCTCACCAGGGCACTCGACATCCTCACCGGGGGCACGGGTGAGGGTGAGATGTCGTGGAAGAAGTTTGGCGACATCATCACCGAAAAGGTGATCCCGTTCATCGCCAAGCTGACGAACGTGTACCTTCCCGCGTGGGCGGCGCAGATTCGCACGATGATCGAGGTTGTCGGTGCCGCGTGGGGCGCGTTCAAGACGTGGGCGTCGGTCGTGGCGTCGGTCGTGTCGACCATGCTGAGCTCGTTCGCCACCCTCATGCGCGGGTTTGCCACGATGCTGCGGGCGCTGTCGAAGATCCCCGGATTTGGGTGGGCCAAGGATGCGGCCGACAAGATGGACGGTGCTGCGGACAAGGCTGACGGTCTCGCCAGTGCCCTGCGCAAGATCCCCGGCTCCAAGTCGGTTGGCTTTACCGCGCTCACGGGTGGTGCCGTCTCCCAGATCTCCGTCCTTCAGCGCAAGATCAACAGCGTTACCGGCAAGTCCGTCACGGTGCGGGTGCGCTACGTCACAGAGGGGCGCCTGCCGTCCGGTGGGCTGTCCTACGCCGGCGGCTCGACGCGCGCCTCGGGTGGCCCCGTGGTCAAGGGTCGGTCCTATCTCGTGGGCGAGAACGGCCCCGAGATTTGGTCCGGCGACACGGGCAGGATCACCCCCGCCCGGCAGACCGCCCAGATTCTGTCGGGGCGCGGCGCGTCCGGTGGCGGCTCGGCTCAGGGCGGTGGCGACGTGCTCATCACCAACGTGCTCCAGCTCGACGGCCACGAGGTCCACCGCTCCCTGAAGCGGGTGCGCCGCCAGTCCGGGCCGCTGGGGCTGGCCTGATGCCGACGCACTCCACCGCGCTCGATTACGTGCGCGTCGAGGTCGCGTTCTCGTCCGACCCGAACACGGCAACCCCGGCGTTCGTGGACCTGACGAGCCGCGCCCGCCTCGACCGGGGCATCGACATCACCCGCGGCCGGTCGGACGAGTTCGACGCCGTGCAGGCGGGGCGATGCTCGCTCACGTTCGACAACACGGACGGGGCGCTCACCCCCGGCCTGGCGTCGTCGCCGTACTACCCG
>JBMSSR010000152.1:0-7125 GCA_049424465.1 Ilumatobacteraceae bacterium | reverse complement strand
GGGGGGGGCGCGCGCCGACGTCCAGCGAGCGGCCGAGGCTGCGGCCGACACGCTCGTGGCGATGGTGCAGCCGATGGCGGCGCCGCTGTTCGAGCAGCACCGTGCCGCCGGCCGCCGCATCGTGCTGGCCACCACCACGCCACACGACCTCGTCGCACCACTGGCGGCGCGGCTCGGCCTCGACGACGTGGTGGCGACCAGGTACGGCGTCGATGCCGACGGGCGCTACGACGGCACCCTCGACGGGCCGTTCGTCTGGAGCACGGGCAAGCTCGACGCCGTGCGTGCGTGGGCCGACGGTCACGGCGTCGACCTCTCGGTCAGCTACGCCTACAGCGACAGCGTCTACGACACGCCGCTGCTCGGCGCGGTGGGCTTCCCTCACGTGGTCAACCCCGACCCGCGCATGGTGCTCATGGCGGCGGCCCGTCGGTGGCCGACGATCGATCTCGGTGCGCCGCGACCACCGGCCGGTGGGGTGCGGCTCCCCGTGGTCGACGTCGAGGTACAGCGGCTGCTCCTCCCGCTGGTGCACCCGTCGTTGTTCCCGTACGCCCGGTTCTCGGTGTCGGGAGTCGAACACATCCCGGCGGAGGGTCCGGCGATCATCGTCGCCAATCACCGCAGCTACTTCGACGTCGCCGCGATGGCGGTGCTGATCGCGAAGTCGGGACGGTCGGTGCGGTTCCTCGGCAAGCGCGAGGTGTTCGACGCCCCGGTCGTCGGCCAGATCGCCGCAGCCCTCGGCGGCATTCCCGTCGACCGCGCCAGTGGCAGCGACGCGCCGCTGCAGGCGGCTGCCGCTGCGCTCGAGGCGGGTGACGTGGTCGCCCTGATGCCGCAGGGGACCATCCCGCGTGGCGCGGCGTTCTACGAACCCGAGCTGCGCGGCCGATGGGGCGCAGCGCGGCTCGCCGCGCAGACACGTGCCACGGTCGTGCCGGTCGGGCTCTGGGGCACCGAGCGCGTGTGGCCGCGTTGCTCACGCCTCCCCAACGTGCTCGCGCTGGTCGACCCGCCGGCCGTCTCGGTCACGGCAGGACCGCCGGTACCGCTGAAGTACCGCAGCGCCGATGCCGACACACGCCGCATCATGTCGGCGATCATGGCGCTGCTGCCCCCCGAGAGCCGAGAGCACCGCACGCCGACCACCGAGGACATCCGGCTCGCGTCACCGCCCGGGCATCGCGTCGACACTGTCGACACCGAGCACGAGTCCACCCGTCGACCCGGGACCGACTGATCCGCCAGCGTCGGTGACGGCGGGCCGCCACTCGGTGATGCCGTCCCCCGTGGGCGCAGTCAGGCTCGGGGAGGACGCGGCACGAACGAGCTCGTGCGCCGCACGTACTCGGCGTACTCGGGCTTGCGCTTCGAGAGCGACTTCTCGAGCAGTGCGACACCGCTGACTCGCACGAGCAGCACTGTCATGATGAGCGCTCCGAGGATTCCCCATCGGCCGATGCCGGTCTCTGCGCACACGAGGGCGATACCCCACCACACACACGAATCGCCGAAGTAGTTGGGATGGCGCGTATAGCGCCACAGCCCGCGGTCCATGACCTTGCCGGCATTGGTCGCGTCGGCCTTGAACCGCGCCAGCTGCAGGTCGCCGACTGCCTCGAAGAAGATGCCGACGGCCCAGACGACGACGCCGATCGCCGCGAGCAGCCCGAGTGACGGGGTGTCGGCCGTCTGCGCGAGCTGCACGCCGAGTGACACGGTCCACATCAGCACGCCCTGGAGTACGAAGACGGTGAACAGGCTGACGACCGGGAAGCGCGTCCCCCAGTGCTTGCGCATGGCCCGGTAGCGGTAGTCCTCGCCCTTGCCGTGGTTCCGCCAGCCGAGATACGTGGCCAGCCGCAGTCCCCACACCGTCACGAGCGCAACGAGCAGGTTCTGGCGTGCGGTGACGCCGTCGGCGGTGAGCCGTACCGCCCACGCCACGGCGACGAACCCCAGGCCCCACACCACGTCGACGATCGACGCATTGCGCACGACGAGGCTCACGAGCCATGTCGCAACCATGAGGACTGCGATGACGAGGGCGGCGGTGCCGAGGGCGCTGGCGGGTGTTGTCGCCACGAGTGCGAGTGCGGTCATGCGGGGTCTTTCGGTCGGGCGCCGGCGGTGCGCCGACGGGCGGTGGTCACGATCGGAGCAGGCGGTCGACGTCAGCGTCCATCTGGAGCCACTGGTCGTCGAGCCAGCGAGCGAAGCCGGGGCCGGTCGGCACGTCGGCGCGGGCCACACGCCGGGCGTGGAACTCGATGCGTCGCGGGGTGGTCGACAGGTGGCGCAGGATGCCGCCGAACGTGTCGAGTCCCTCGAACCCGATGTGCCAACCGAGCACGACATCGGCCGTCGGGCACCCCTCGACCAGCGCCTGCGACCCGCTGGGCCGCGGTGGCAGCAGGTGCCGGAGCCCCGCGAGGCGCGAAGCCCGCTCGGGGTCGCGCTCGGCGATGCGGGCGAGCGCTCGCTCACGCTTGGCGGGCGCGGCGCGCGTGCCCTCGGGGAAGATCACGGCGATGTCCCGCTCGCCCATGTCGGACGAGAGTGCCCGCAGCGCAGCGAGCTCGACCTCGGCATCGGGTGCTGCTCGGTCGACGAAGTGGTTGCGCAGCCGATTGCCGACGATGTCGAGGCACGGATCGGCGAGCAATTCGCGCTTGAGCACATAGCGCGGGTCCATGGCGGCGTGGCCGACGACGACCCACGCACTCAGCAGCGAGTCGGCAAGGCTCGCGTGACGGCACAGCAGGACGGCCGGCCCGGGGGTGATCGGCGACAGGTCGGGTGGCGCGATGTCGAGGCCGGTCGTGGCGCGCAGCGCGCGCATCAGACTGAGCGCCCACCATCGCTGCAGGCGGACGTGCGCGCGAAGGTCGCCGGTGCGACGCGTCGCCCACAGCCAGACGGCGGCGAGGACGCCGCCGGTCTCGAGCCACGCCCAGCACACGCCGAACGCCAGCAGGCGGGCGACCGGCAGGCGAGTCCGACCGCGGACGAGGTCGACGGCGACCGCGAGAGGAACCCAGAGCGGTGCCAGGGCGACGAGGAGCACGGCGGCGACGACGAGACCGCTGACGGTCCTGAGCCGCCGGGAGGTCGTCGTCACGTGCTGGTCCTCAGTCGTGGTTGAAGGCTGCGACGAGCGGTGCGTACTCGTCCATCTTCGCGAGTGCTGCGTCGCGGTCGAGCGGGGGCAGGCCGAGCGCGATCCATGACGTACCGATGCTGCGGAGGTGCTCGAGGTGGGCGAGGTCGGGCTGTGCGTTGAACACGCCCAGGCGCAGCGACGCCGGGTCGCGTCCTGCGTCGGCGGCGGCTCGGCGGAGGTCGGTCCAGCTCTGGTCGACCTCGAACCGGCCCTCGATGGGCATCCACGCGTCGCCGTACTCGATGATGTGCTCGAAGTGGCGGGGCGTGGGCGACGCACCGATGACGATCGGCGGGTGCGGCCGCTGCACCGGCTTGGGCCAGGCCCAGCTCGACTCGAAGTTGACGTAGTCGCCGTGGAACGACGCCTCGTCCTTGGTCCACAGTTCCTTGCAGGCGAGCACCTTCTCGCGTACGACGCGCCGGCGTCGGGCGATGTCGACGCCGTGCGACTCCATTTCCTCGTGGTTCCAGCCGTACCCGACGCCGAACAGGAAGCGGCCTCCCGACAGCATGTCGAGCGAGGCGACCTCCTTGGCGAGCCACAACGGGTCGCGCTGCGCGACGAGCGTGATGCCGGTGGCGAGCGTCAGCGTGGTGGTGACCGCCGCGACTGCGGCGAGCGCCACGAACTGGTCGTGAGTGCGCCAGTACTCCTCGGGAAGCGGCGGCGCCCCCTCGCGACCACCCCACGGGCTGCGTCGGCTGGTGGGGATGTGCGAGTGCTCGGGGAACCAGAGCGAGTCGAAACCACGTGCCTCGGCCTCGCGGCCGAGCTCGACGGGCTGGATGCCCCGGTCGGTGGGGAAGATGACGACGCCGATGCGCATGCGACGACACTAGCGATCTACCCCCGGGCGCCGCGCCGAGGAGGCGCCGAGTGGGTAGTGTCACACCATGTCGTCGCCGGGTCGCCCGCTCACGTTCTCCCTCGCCAGGTCGCGATCGGGATCTGCCGAGGAAGAGTTGCTGCACGAACTCGAGCCGGTGATGGAGCGTTTGCTCGAACGGCACCTGTCGTCCTGCAAGGAGTGGTACCCGCACGAGTACGTGCCGTGGTCGCTCGGGCGCGACTACGTCGCCGGCGAGGAGTGGGACCCGTCCAGCCTGCCGATGCCCGACGAGATCCGCAGTGCGCTGTTCGTCAACCTGCTCACCGAGGACAACCTGCCGTACTACTTCCGCACCATCGAGCGGATGTTCGGCAGCGACGGTGTGTGGCGCGAGTGGTCGCACCGGTGGGTCGCCGAGGAGGGCCGTCACGCGCAGGCCATGCGCGACTACGCCCTCACGACCCGTGCGCTCGACCCCAAGTCGCTCGAGGACGGGCGCATGGCGCAGATGAGCGGTGGCCAGGTGCCCGAGCCGCCGTCCGCCGTTGACGGGTTCGTCTACGTCGCGATGCAGGAGCTCGCGACGCGCATCGCCCACCGCAACACCGCCAAGGCGATGCAGGACGCGCTCGGTGACCACCCGGCCGCAGAGACGGGGTACGAACTGCTCAGTCGCGTCGCCACCGACGAGAACTTCCACTTCATCTTCTACCGCGACCTGACCACGGCGGCGCTCGAGATCGCGCCGTCGCTCGTGCTCGAGGCGATCGAGCGCCAGGTACGCGGCTTCGAGATGCCGGGCACCGGTATCCCCGGGTTCAAGCAGCACGCCGAGGCCATTGCTCGCGCCGAGATCTACAGCCTCGCCCAGCACCACGACCAGATCCTCCAGCCGATCGTCGTCAAGTGGTGGCGCATCGAGGCGCTGCAGGGGCTGTCGGCAGAGGCAGAGCAGGCGCGTGAGAAGGTGTTGGCGCAGATCAACCGCATCGGTCAGGTGGCAGCCCGGCTGGCCGAGCGCGCCCGCACGGCGACCGATCGCGCCAAGGAAAAGGTGCTCGAGCGCACCCGCACCCCGCGCACCGAGGCGTAGGTCTCAGGCCCCGTCGGCTGCGCCCGCGCCGAACGACAGCCCGTCGAACCGGTCGACGGTGGCGAACGTCTCGACACGTCGGCGGGTGAGCCGTGTCGGCTGGTGCTCGGGATAGCCGAGGAAGATCGTCGCCGCCAGCGCGTGGTGCTCGGGAAGTCCCACGGTGTCGGCGATCTGTGGTTCGCGACGCGACAGGAACGTCGTCAGCACACCACCGAGGCCGTGGGCCCGTGCGGCGAGCAGGAGGTTCCAGCAGAACGGGTACACGCTCGCGCCGCCGGTGAGCGCCGGCCGCTCGAGCCGTCCGTCCATCATCGCGATCCGCTGCCGGTCGGCAGCCACCACCAGCACGACCGGGACCTCGTCGATGCGGTCGAGCAGGTCGTTCGGCGCGACGAGCGGCTCGAGACCGGTCTCGGCGCCGTCGACGAACGGCTGGACGCCCGCCACGCGTGCTGCGACGTAGTCGTTCCACACGACGCGCATCTCGTCAGCCATCTGGCGCCGTACCTGGTGGTCGCGAACGACGGCGACGCGCCACGGCTGGTGGTTGTTGCCGCTCGGCGCGAATCGCGCATCGTCGAGCACCCGGTACAACACGTCGTCCCCGACCGGCGTGTCGCGGAAGCGTCGCACGGTGCCGGTGGTGCGCACCGCAGTGCGCAGGTCGAGCGGCGCGCCGTCACTCATCGGCGGACTGTCGGGCAGGACGGTCGTGATGACGGTCGCGCGCGGTCATGCGGCGCCGTCGGCGACCTTGCGGCGCACGACGTTGAGCGCCGAGCCGGCCCTGAACCACTCGACATGCTCGTCACTGAAGGTGTGCTTGGCCTCGAAGTCGATCGTCGTGCCGTCGGGCTTGACGATCTGGCAGCGCTGCGGCCTGCCCGGCACCGGCGGCAGGTCGAGCACGTTGATCCGGTCATCCTCGCCGACGAGGTCGTAGGTCGCCGGGTCGGCGAACGTGAGCGGCACGAGGCCCTGCTTCTTCAGGTTGGTCTCATGGATGCGCGCGAAGCTGCGGGCGAAGATGACCACGCCGCCGCGGAAGCGCGGCTCCATCGCTGCGTGCTCGCGCGACGAGCCCTCGCCGTAGTTGCGGTCGCCGATCGCGCACCACCGGACCCCGGCGGCGCGGTACTGCTTGGCGAGGTTGGGGTACGTGTCGCGGCTGCCGTCGCGGAAGTCCTTGCCCTCGCCGACGGCGTCGTTGTAGGCGTTGACCGCACCGAGGAACAGGTTGCCCGAGATGTTCTCGAGGTGACCGCGGTAGGTGAGCCACTTGCCGGCCGCCGAGATGTGGTCGGTGGTGCACTTGCCCTTGGCCTTCATCAGCACCGGCAGACCGAGGTAGTCGTTGCCGTCCCACGCAGGGAACGGCTCGAGCAGTTGGAGGCGGTCGCTCGTCGGTGACACCTCGACGACGATGCCGGACCCGTCGGCCGGCGGCGGCGTGAACGTGTTCTGACCGGGGTCGTAACCGCGGTCGGGGAGGATCTCGCCGACCGGGGCCTCGAGGCGCACCTCGGTACCGTCGGGCGCGGTGAGGGTGTCGGTCGTCGGGTCGAAGTCGAGGCGACCGGCGAGCGCGAGGGCCACCACGGTGTCGGGCGAGGTGACGAAGCTGAGCGTGTTGGCCGAGCCGTCGTTGCGCTTGGGGAAGTTGCGGTTGAACGAGTTGACGATGGTGTTCGGCTTGTCGATCGCGTCGGCCGGACGGTCCCACTGACCGATGCACGGACCGCAGGCGTTGGCGAGCACGGTGGCGCCGATGGCCTCGAGATCAGCGATGAGGCCATCGCGCTCGATGGTGGCGCGGGTCTGCTCGGAGCCGGGCGACACCAGCAGCGGAGTCTTCACCTTCAGGCCGGCCTTGGCAGCCTGTCGAGCGATGGACGCCGCACGCGTGATGTCTTCATACGAGCTGTTGGTGCACGAACCGATGAGCGCTGCGCTGATGTCGAGCGGCCAGTTGTTGGAGCGGGCTTCGGAGCCGACCTGCTCGCCGATGCGGTTGGCGCGGTCGGGGGAGTG